>CANHWS010000010.1 GCA_947464365.1 Cytophagaceae bacterium
AAAACAACCTTAGCCTACAGCACAATATCACAACTTGGGTTCTTGATGATGGGGCTAGGCTCTGGGCATACTGAAGAAACCATGTTCCATTTGATGGTCCACGGCATCGCAAAGGCGGGGTTGTTTTTGGCTGCTGGCAGCATCATCCTACAGGTAAGACGGAACCTGGTTGATTTACGCCACACCTATCCTGAGCTAGCAGCTGACCAACATTCGGGTCAAGACCTTCGCATCGTCGGTGGGCTCTGGACTAGCCTACCCTTCACGATGGGTGCTATGATTACCTGCGCCGCAAGCCTTATGGGATTGCCGCTGCTCATTGGATTTTTGTCCAAAGACCTGTTGTTGGTAGGGATGTTGCATCCGGTCCAAAATGCCGAATTTGGAGCTATAATGGCAGCATTTGGTTTGTTGGTGGCTGTCCTGACTAGTACTTACCTCACACGGCTGCTCGGCCTGCTGCTATTGCCTGCCTTATTACGGCTTGATAAAGGTTGGGAACGCCACAGCTATCTTTTGTGGGGCATTCCACTTGGGCTTGCAGCTGGGGGTGTCTTTTTCCTACACAGTAGCAACCCATTTGGCCTCCAGCTTTTTTGGTTGACTGTGCGTCACCAAAATCTCCCAACACTAGTACCAATGCCACTTTTGGCAATCATAGCATCTGGTATCGGTATCGTCGTCGGCCTAATATTGGCACGAAAAGATCGATATGGTTGGTGGCAATTGGTTAAAGAGGCCAATGCTCAAGGCTTAACTACCCTACCCCATCCAGACCCAGATCTTAACCAAAAATGGCTAAAGGGTGTTACCAATTTGGCAAACTACCTAGGACAGCAAGTCAGTCCACTAGTTGCTAGGGCAGATTCCAAAGGCATTGATTACATCGTTAACCAAAGCAGCAAGGGCACCGTTATCATTGCACGCATCCTGAACTTCATGGAGCGCTATGTAATCGATGGCATTGTCGTCGCAAGCCAATGGTTAGCTATTTCTGCTGGCAAAGAGGTTAGCCTAGTTGGTGGGCGCAAGGTCCAAGGCTATCTGGGCGCCACAATGTTGGTCGGGGCAGTGGCAGCAGCTATTTGGCTTTGGTGAGCGACAACAAATCAGGGCTTGCACAAAGTCAACCTAAACCCTACTTCCAAGTCAGGGTCAAGACCTCTTGGCTGGCGATATCAGACGGCACATTGACAGTGACTCCGTTAGCATCCTGACGGAATGTGATGGCAGCATTGCCTTTTGAACTGCGGACGATACCGACTACTTTTTTCCCTGTGAGTGGCAGGTATACTCGGCCATCTTCTGGCTTAAAGATGTGCATCAAGATCTGGTTATCCTTTTGCGTTGTAACACCCCACGAGCGAGTAATGCCGCCACGGGTGCCATAGATGGTCGCACCATTTACCTTCATCCAGCTACCAATTTTGCTTAGAGTGTCGACGAACTCAGGCTGCAAAAGACCATTACTCATCGGACCAACATTCAGTAACAAATTGGCATCGGCAGCGGCACATTGGGTCAGGAGCTTGGTGAGGCTTGCCGATGACTTGAATTTGTTATCATTAAGCTTGAAGCCCCAAGAGCCGTTCATGGTCTCACACATCTCGAGCGGCAGGTCTTTGGCGACGTCCGCAGCATGGTTGGCCCATCCGTGCGAATTTTGGCCAGGTAGGTCTTTTTCAAACATCTGAAAATCCTCACCAGGTCGGACATTGGCATGGTGGTTATTACCGATCAGGCAAGCAGGTTGAGCCTTATGGATCGCACGGTAGATTTTGTCGAACTCCCAATTGGCCGGTTTGTTCTCCCATTCACCGTCAAACCAAATGGCGCCGATTGGACCGTAGTTGGTCAAGATTTCGGTCAGCTGGCCACACATATAGTCAACATATTTACTAAAATCAGCATTGCCACGCCCCCCCATGAAGCCTAGTTTGCCATGGTTACCAGTTGTGAGGTAGTCTGGGTGATGCCAGTCGAGCAAGGAATAATACAGGCAAAGTGTAATTCCGTGACGTTTGCAAGCCTCCGCCATTTCTTTGATGATGTCACGTTTGAATGGGGTGGCATCGATAACATCAAACGTCGTGAGTTTGCTATCCCAAAGACAGAAACCGTCATGGTGTTTGGTCGTGATCGTGATGTACCTCATACCAGCACTCTTGGCTGCGAGCACAATTGCATCAGCACTAAACTGGGTTGGGTTGAACTGCCCAGCTAGCTTTTCGTATGTCTTGTGTGGGATTTTCCACTCATGTTGGACCCACTCGCCACTACCGAGCTGGCTATAAAGGCCCCAGTGGATAAACATTCCGAACCGATCAGTCCTAAACTGCTCTCGGACACGAAGGTTTTCAGGCGTCGGGGTATAAGTTTGGGCTTGCAGGCCTGCCGAGACGAGCAGGAAGCAAACTAAAATGGTCAGCAAACTAAAGCGTTTCATGTTCGATTAACAGTTTAATGAGGGTAATGCAACTGGGACAGGTGGCAATTTCGTCTTTGCTGGCAAGGACTAACAACCAAATCCGAAAGGGTTGGAATTGGTAAAAAGAAAAGGCGAATGTCTTAAACCGCCTTCTGACCTACTTTATGGCCAACAAGTCCGTAATAGAATACATAACCGTAGCAGGCAGCAGCGGCCCAAAGACCAACACCCATACTGGTGAGGTCAACGATCTTGCCGATTGCAGCTGGCAGGATGGCCCCTCCAAGCACAGCCATAAATAAGAAGCTACTGGCTTTTTTGGTGGCATCACCAAGGCCTTTGATGGCAAGGGAGAAGATATTACCAAAACAAAGAGCATCAAAGACGCCCATAAGGGCGAATAGGTACGGGGCCGCACTTCCTGGCATTAGCTGGACGGCAGCAATTGTCCCGATCATACCTGCGGCAGACAAAGCTAACAATCCACCAGCAGCATAGCGGGTCATTAGGGCAGAACCACCAAAACGACCTAGCATCTGAAGGATAAAGAAATAGCTGAGGTAGGTTGAGGCCTCGGTGGCTGTTAGGCCAGCTTTTTCCTGTAAGTATGGCAGGAAAAACAAATTAATCACACCGATCTGGCCACCCATGTAAATGAAGATACAGGCGATACCTAGGATCAACCAAGGGTAGTTGCTAAGGCTAAATGGCTCAGCAGCAGCGGTGTTGCTGCTCTTCATCTCGGGCAACTTCATGGCGCTAAAGACTAGAGCTAGGACCAAGAAAATTGCCGCAACCACCAGAAACGGAACCTGGACGATACTCGCCTTTTCAAGGAGTTGTTCAGGAGAAAGCGCTGCTGTTACCTTGACATTTAGCTCATCAGACAAAAACAAGGCACTGCCAATTTTAGGGGCTAAAATAGCACCAAGAGCGGTGCAACCATTTGCTAAGGAAACGCGTGCAGCTGCAGAACTTTCGGGACCCAAAACTGCCACATATGGATTGATGCCGACCTGCAAAGTAGCAACCCCGATGCCTAGCACACAGACCGAACCCAAGAAGGCCCAGTATTGTAACAGTTGACTAGCAGGGATAAACAAGGCCGCACCTAAAGCACAAATCACCAAACCAACCACAATGCCTCGTTTGTATCCGTATGCAGATAGCAAACGCTCGGCAGGTAATGCCATCAGGAAATAGGCCGCAAAAAAAGCTAAGGATATTAGCTGAGCTTCAAAATTGGTGAGGCTAAACAAACCCTGCAGGTAGCTGACCATGATCCCGGTCATGAACTGCGAAAAGCCGACCATTAAAAAGATGCCACAGACCGACACAAAGGCGGCTGTTAGGCTTTGGCTGGGTTGGCCCTGAGCTTGAAGCTGGGCTGCGTCGTTGTTGGTAGACATACTAAAGCATGCAGACCCTGATTAATTGGGTCCTGTTTCTGGAAAATTTTGGTTGGTATTAACTAATCTGTCTTAGTCCTGAGCCCTAGCAGGCACAAGATGCAAAACAGACCTGTTGACTACAAATAACAGATATAGGAAATCAGAATCAAAACCTAGAGGCCATAAAAAGCTCTGGCTGTTAGCTCATAGACATGCTGTTGGTCCTGATCGTTAAGCAACGTATTGATCACAGTTTTGTACTGGGCCCAAGTGTATTGATAGTTGCCCGCCAAGAGGGCAACGGGCCAGTCGCCACCCATCATACAGCGTTGAGGACCAAAGGCCGCAAGTGCTAGGCTAATGAATGGCTTTAGCATATCGGCGTCCCAGTCAGGGTTGTTGGCAGTCAGGCCTAAGCCGCTGATTTTAACAAACAGATTTTGGTTGAGGGCTGCTTCTTCAATCAGCTGGCCCCATTCGCCAAATTTGCGGTCAGGGATGGGAGGCTGATTAAGGTGATCCAGTACCATTTTGAGTTCTGGAACTTCCGTAGATAAGGTCAAGACACACTTGAGGTGATCTAGTTTGGTACCAACGACATCATAGGTGTACCCATGAGTTGCCAAAATTCGGAGACTTTCGATAACAGGCTCTTGAAGCAGCCATTTGGTGTTGCGCTCGTCATGTACCAGATGCCTAAATCCCTTGATCATGGGGTTGGCTTTGTAGGCTTCAATGGCCTTAAGGGTGGCATCAGGATCTAGCAAGGGCACCCAGCCAACAACCCCCATAATCCAAGGATGTAGGGCTGCTGTTTTGAGCATCCAGTCCGTCTCCTCATCGCTGTTAGCAGCCTGAACCAACACCCCACCCATAATCCCAACAGCATCTTTGTCTGCTTGTAGTTGGTCGAGTGCGTAGGTTTGGTTGAGGAGGCTGGTGTTGCCTTCTAACCAGCTATAAGAGACCTTGTCAAGGTCCCAGACGTGGATATGAGTATCGATGATCGCCATTGGCTTCTAACTTATTTGGGAAAGTAGGCCAAAATTAGAGAAATGTTTGGCCCAAACGGTACATTTGACCAATAATCTCACTGTCCGAATCGTGAAGTTGACACCCAAATTAGGCTAGTTGACCATCAATACTAACAATTTTTGATATACCGCATTTGCGGTATTACCCCAAATTAACCATATTTGTCATGCATTCCTTAGTATAAGGACGCTTTAGACACCCCGATTAGTTAACTAAACAAGTACAGCATGATGCACCGACGCAAATTTATGCGCGGTGCTGCTCTCCTCAGTTCTGTGGGTTTAATCCCCCAGCTACTTCAAGGGCAGTCCCTTCAGCATGAAAAGAAGGGATTTGCCTTCGATACACCGAACAATAGGTCAGTCACTGCAGGTATGCCCCTGACAGATGCAGAGGCACTTGATTGGGCAAAGTTGAACATTGCCTCAGTCCGTCAACCTAGAATTGAGCTCTTTTTGACCGATCGCAAAGGCAAGCCACTTGCTGGCCTCAAGGTCAAGGTAACCCAGACGCAATCGGAGTTTTTGTTTGGTGACAACAACTACAGCATGGATCACCATGCACAAAATGGTACCTGGGACTCTTTAAAGGCAGAAGCTGGCCGCGAGGTATTTGCTGGCCTCTTTAATACCATCAACAATACTTGCTACTGGACCGAAAAGTCAGCAAATAGCATGAAGCGAGTGGAGGAGCATCAAGGCGATATCCGTCTAGAGTCCTTTGCTAAAGTTGTGGACTGGGCTGTATCCAATGGCATCACCTGCAAAGGTCATCCTCTTTTTTGGCCTGTTGATAAGGCCATACCTAAATGGTTGAGGCACTATGACTACGACACCCAGCTCAAATTCCTAGAAGTGCGAGTTCGGTCGATGGTGAGCAGGTTTAAATCCAAAGTACCGATCTGGGACATGGTCAACGAAATGATGTGGGAGCCTGCCTTGGTAAACATCAACAAACGCAACTGGCCCCACCTCGAGTCCGAAGAAAACCTAGTAGCCTATATTTCCATGATCCTTCGATGGGCCAAAGAGGAAGACCCAACGGGAACTTTCTTGCTTAACGAGTATGGAGTTGAGAATGACGAAAAGGTCGGACTCAAAGATCAGTTTGGCACCCCTGTCACAGCGGCTTCGCAACGGAAGCGTTATATCAGTTTGATCCAAGCCCTCCAAAAGGCAGGTACCCCTGTTGATGGTATTGGATTGCAGTCCCACAGTGGGCGGATGCTGACACCGCTAGAGCAATACAAAATCTATCAGGAGTTTGGGGTCACCGGATTACCTATACACATCACAGAGTTTTGGGTACAGTCCGACCATGGGCATGAACCTGACGAACAAACTAGGCACGATCCCGCCAAACAAGACCAAATAGCTAACAAAATAGTTGACTATGTCACTATGGCGTATGGCCACCAGGGTGTTGATGCATTTATGGGTTGGGGCCTAACAAAGCACTGTTACCAGATAGACAATGACGGTAGCTATGATCTCTTTGCGTCCTACCATCGTCTTAAGGACCTAACCCAAAAGCAATGGCGAACGAATTTGGAGGCCAAAACAGATAACAATGGTAAACTATCTTTTAATGGCTTTGAGGGCTCTTACCAACTCACCTTTACCGATGGCAAGATTCGGAAAGGCATCAGGTTTGACCACAAAAAGGGCATAAATCAGCAGCATCTCAGCCTACCAATCACGACGTAGTTAAACTACATCATTTTAACACGGCGGGTGATTGATATGGCACCTCGTTGCTTTATTTTTGACCATATTGCGCAACAGTCAAGTCAAAAAAGGCAAAAGTGGTGCCCGATAACCATCAGAAAACTCACAATCCACTATAACCATCACCAACTTAAATCATGGCAGTCAAAAGAGTAGGTAGTGTGCTGCGCGTCAAGCCAGAGCATTTTGAAGAATACAAACGCCTCCACGCAGCAGTCTGGCCAGGAGTATTGGCCCAGATCCAGAAGGCAAACATGCGCAACTATAGCATCTTCGAGAAAGATGGCTACCTGTTCAGCTATTACGAGTACGTGGGGACAGACTTTGACGGCGATATGGCGCGCATTGGCGAAGACGAAGAAACGCGGCGTTGGTGGGCAGTTGTTGGCCCCATGCAGGACCCACTTGCAACTCGTAAAGACGGCGAGTGGTGGGCCGAAATGGAAGAAGTATTCCACTTTGATGGGGAATAACCAGCCAAATAATACGGACAACTTGATTAGCCAGCCAGGCCATATTGATTGGCCAGCTGTCACAATATGGGTAGCCGCGCGGGACGAAGCCGAGCGGCTACCTCTTTTGTTGGCATCACTCTTGGCACAGGACTACCCTACCGAAAGGCTCCAGGTCCTGATCGGTAATGACCAGAGCATGGACCAAACGGCCGAGATCGTTACCGAGATCAGTAAGTCCTTTCCGTATATCCAACTAGTTGATATTCCGAACTATAATACCCACCTGCGGTCCAAAAGCCGAGTACTGAACTATCTGGCTGACCTAACGAAAACGGACTATGTTTTAATTACAGATGCAGATATCGTACTGCCACCCACATGGGTCCATGCGATGATCACCGAGTTGTTGGACCCAGCCGATGGGCAGCCAGTGCACCTAGTTTCGGGCATTACAACAATGCTGGGTGCCTCTGTATTTAGCCGCATACAGGGTTTGGATTGGTTGACGGCACTTTTCACGGTTAGTTTGCTGGACAAAGCCAACGTTGGGGTAACGGCGCTAGGAAACAATATGGCATTTGACTTCCGAGCATATCAGACGATTGGGGGCTACGCTGCCTTGCCAGCCAGCATCGTCGAGGATTTTCAGCTTTATATGGCCTTCCGAGATGGAGGGTTCCAAACGGCCAATCGGTATTCGGGACACCTATTGGCTACCACCTTTGCGCCCGAGACTTGGTCCGCTTACATTAAACAAAGGGTGCGATGGCTTTCGGGTGGATTGCAGACGGATGCCGTAGTGAGAGGGATCTTTTTTGCGCAGTTCGGCTGGTACCCTGTGCTGGGCATTATTGCTCTTTCTGGTCTAGGAACGTGGAGCACCATTGCGGCTCTACTGGTAATGGTCAGGTACTTATCCATAACGACACTCTGCTATGTTGCCATCCTGAAGGCAGACAACCCACGAAACAAACTGATGTCTCAGTTTTGGGCCTTGCCATGGCTGTTTGAGCTCTACTTTGTAGTTGGGTATGTTTCGACGATCTATGCCTATTATGCTAACCCAGTAGTGGAATGGAAAGGCCGCACCTACCCTCAAAAATAACGCAAACTCCTGCGGCTTAAGGAGTTGATCTTGGGTTATGCAATCCGCAAAACCCTACCTTTGCAGCATGTTATCACCAACAATCGGTGTCGAGAAAGTAGCCACGCTAGCTGGCCATGCAGACGCAGTCTATGCTGTCTGTGGTGCCGATGCCGACCACAAGGTCATTAGCACCGGCGGGGATGGCATGGTAGCTATGTGGGACCTCAGGATGCCTGACCTTGGCCATCTAGTGGCACAGATACCAAGCTCGAGCTATGCCTTGGCTTTTGACCAAAGCCGCCAACTATTGGCCCTAGGGCACAACCATGATGGTATCCATGTCATCGATTGGGCCACCAAGGCCGAAGTTGGCAGCTTGAGTTTTACGAAGCACCAGATTTTTAGCCTCCTTATCAAGGACAAGACACTATTTGCAGCCACCGCAGACGGCATCCTACATACCATTCGGTGGCCAGAGCTAGTCCTTGGTCCGAGTTGGATCCTTAGTGACAAAAGTTTGCGCAAAATAGCCCAGCACCCAACTACCGATCAGTTGGCAATTGGTAGCTCGGATGGCTGGATAACTGTGCTTGACCTAAAATCCAAAACCATACATAAAAGGTGGCAAGCCCATCAGAACTCGGTTTTTGCCCTAGCCTACAGTCCTGATGGGAAGCAATTGGTTTCTGGCAGCCGTGATGCACATCTCAAGAGTTGGGATTCAACAGCCGAGTACTCTGCGCTGGAGTCGGTCGTTGCCCACAATTATGCCATCAACGCGATTGCTTTCAGCCCCGATGGACAGTATATTGCCTCAGTCAGCATGGACAAGGCCATCAAGATTTGGCACTACCCGACCCTGAAATTGCTCAAAGTGATTGACAAAGCAAGGCATGCAGGACACGGGACATCGGTAAATGCTGTATATTGGTCCCCATTTAACAACCAGTTGGTAACGGCAAGCGACGACCGTATGCTATCAGTCTGGGAAATCAACTTAGAACTTTTGCGCCAGAGGGCATCGCTATAAATCATGAAGATTACGCCGCTTGATATCCGTCAGAAATCGTTTAACAAGAAGTTTTTTCAAGGCTATGATCCTGATGAAGTTTCGGCCTTTATGAACTCCTTATCCCAAGCTTGGGAGCGTGTACTGGAGGAAAATCGTGAGCTAAGATATCGTCTTGAAAGTGCCGAGCGTGATGCAAGTCAGTTTCGTGAGGTCCAGAATGGACTCTATAAAGCAATCCAGGCAGCTGATGACAAATATGCCGAGCTGATTGAGAATGGGAACCAACAAGCCAACTTCTTGATCAGGGAGGCTAAAGCCAATGCCGACAGCACCATTAAGGATGCCGAGTGGCGCAGTAAAACCGTCATCGAGGAAGCAGAGCAGCAGGCCCGCAATACCTGGCTCGAGCTCCGCAACCATGTTAATGCCCTCAAGACTGAGTATACCCAGCTCGAAGGTATGAGGCAATTGTTGCTCAGCGAGATCAAAAACTTCAGTAACGAGTTGCTAGAGCGCGTGGATCGTGTGGCTATCAATCACAAAACTGTGAGCTTTGAGCTGCCCCCCATGCCTAGCCATCTACTAGCTAATCCTGCAGAAAAGAAATCAGAAGACCCGACCCAAGGCACCAATGAAGGCGCCAAAAAGGCAGCTCCGCGTGAGGCCCAGCCAGACGCCGGTCAGCCTTCTCAAGGCCGCCCTTTTATCAGGTTATCGGCCCAACAGGGCAAACAAACGAGTCGCAACGCTAACCCAACTCCGCCACCGACAAGTAACGAAGTTCCACATAATGGAAATGGCGGTCAAGGATCTACACCATCAGCATCGACCACACGGTCGGTGAGGCCTGAAGCGATGCAAGAACGGACCAAACAAAGCCCTAGTGCACAGGGGCCAACTCCATCTTCGACGGTTGCGGAGCCTATTAGGCAATCACAGATCAGGTCAGAGCTTGATCATGCCTTAAATCAGCAACAGATCGACCGCCCAGTGGCATCCCCCACAAAAACACCGATAGACTATAAGGGTCAACAAATTACAAATAACGAGACCAATTCTACGGCAAAAGGCGGGTCTTTTTTTGACAATATCTAGTCGCTAATCCTCGGCTTACGTCAATAACAATTCAGCATTATCATTGAAATGAAAGGTACCATCGACAAAACCATCAAGTCCTGCTGGGTGGGCCTTTCTGACGTACTGATCAACGCACCCATCGGAGTGCATGACTTTGAGCGAGAACAGGGTAATCAGTTTGTTGTGGATTTCGAAGTCAAACTCAAATACGTCCATAGTGTCCGGACCGATGAGCTAGATCATACAATTGACTACAGTATGCTCTTTGAAGCCATACAGAAAGGCTTTGCCGAACCAGCCTTCTTGCTTGAGTTTGTTGCTGGGCGTATCTTGACAGAGGTACGTGCCTATTTGCCAGACCATCAATACAAACTCTGTATACGGAAATTGACTCCTGCTATACCTAATGCCCAAATTGGACACAGCATCGTTCGGCTTAGGGGTAAGTTCTGAGCAATTTCTTCAAGATTTACTTTTCCCCTATAGCTACAATGGAGCACCTCTAGTTAGGCTAAAGAGCTGGTAGGAGTCGCTCCATTGCCATGCCACGGCTCCCCTTCAGAAGGACAAAGTGATCCTGTAAAGGGTTATCCTGAAGCCAAGCCTCTGCCGCAGCACGTGTCTCAAAGTGATAACTACCTGGGCATTGCTCATGGGCTGACTTCATGAGACCGCCTACAAAAACCGGAACTTTGATACTAGATAGACCCGAAACCAAATTACCAATTGCGGCATGTTCAGCTTCTGCATCTGGTCCTAGCTCGAACATATCACCCACGAATAGAGCCTTGGATTTTCCCTGCCAAGACATCGCAGCAAAGTTCTGGATAGCAAGTTCCATACTACTTGGGTTAGCATTATAGGCATCGAGTAGGATTGTGTTTTGGTATTGGGATTGCCCCAACACGATCTGGGAACGCATATTGCCAGGTTGATAACTAGCCACAGCCTCGGCAGCAGCATCAGGATCTACGCCAAAATAATGGCCAATAGCCAGTGCAGTCGCTACGTTACCAAAGTTGTAGGCCCCGACAAGTTGAGTACCAAATGTCCTGCCTTTTGCATCTTCGATTTTGATATAGCCATCTGCCGAGACCAAAGAGCAAGTATAGTCGTCCTCCGGACCGGGATAAGTGAATGCAGATCCATATTGGGATACCAGCACCTTCACCTCAGGCTCTTGGGTGTTACAGAACAACTGGCCATTATGTAGGATCAAGTAGTCAAACAACTCGGCATTAGCCCTGGCCACACCATCTACAGACCCGAAACCCTCTAGGTGGTCCTTGCCTATATTGGTAATGAACCCCGCATCGGGCCTAGCGATCTCACATAGTAAAGCGATTTCGTCTGGGCCATTGGCACCAAGCTCTAGGACGGCAATCTCATGCGAGAGGTTGAGCTGAAGGATGCTGAGTGGAACGCCGATATGGTTATTAAGGTTGCCTGGAGTCGCAAACGTATTGTACTTGGTCGAAAGGACTAGAGAAAGCAACTCCTTAGTAGTGGTTTTGCCATTGCTGCCACAAACTGCTATGACCTTGAGACCGAGGGCGATCCTATGATGGGTCGCTAATTGTTGGAGGGCCTCCAAACTATCAGGCACAACTTGATAACCTTCGGCAGATGTCCGTTCCTGATGATGCTCAGCATCCACGACAACTGCCAAAGCCCCTGCATCTAAGGCTTGCTGAGCGAAGAGGTTGGCATCATAATTAGCCCCTCTGAGGCAGAAGAACAAGGATCCTTGGGTGATCTTGCGGGTATCGGTGCAGATGCCTGATGATCTGAGGTAGAGGTCATAAAGTGCCTGGGTATCTGTCATTGCCATAGCGATAGTTGTAAGGCGCAAGATGCAACTTCAGGATCCGGAACGCAAGCCCAGTAAGAAGACCATTGGCTATATGTTGCGCCAAGAGGTGATGTTAGGCTGGTGCAAAAAAAAAGTCAAGGAGACCTTGACTTTGGAGTTTTATGGAAAAAGGAGAAGGCTTTCCAATCACTAATGAGCTAGCTCATGACTGTTGGTAGTTGCTGACCGGTTCCAGACTGGCCTAAATAAAGACCAAATGGTCCCACCAATCGGCATTATGTGGTCAGTTGTGTCGGCGACCTTGTTGCTAGGGTTCTTGACGGTAATCTTCTTGGCAGATTGCTCCTTGACAGGGCCAACAGCATCAGTAGGTGGTGTCAATACCAGCTCGGGCATAATCAGAGCACCCGCCGTGGTAGTGGTCGAGACGACTTGCTGTGCTGACTTGGCTTGAGCCATAACGGCCGAGCCAAGAAGGCCTGCGAAGGAAAAAAATGCAATGACTATAATGTTGGTATTCAGGTTCGGTATGCGATTCATTCGGCTTGCCAACCAGACTTTACAGCTTGACGTTACAAGTTTAGGATTTAGTTTGCTCTGTTAGGTTACCACTCATCCGCTTTAAGAACACTTTAACACAAAAACCACCAATTAGTTGATCTATCAGCCAAATCGAAGGCCCAATCCGATCCACATAAGGGAGGATTGGGCCTTCGAATTTGAGGCTGACTTGATTAAAGCGTTAGTCGATCATGACCTTGACTGTAGTGCGGCTCTTGGCATCTGAAAGCTGCAATAGATACAAACCTTTTGCCAAAGAAGACACATTTATGGGGTCGCTGGTTCCAGCATCGTCAAGCTGAAGTTGGCCCGATGACACCAAACGTCCGTTGCTACTAAGGAGGTTGAAATGCAAGTGCTGCAAGCCAGAGTTCGGCAGGCTAACACGGAAGAATCCGCTCGACGGGTTTGGAAAGACAGATAGAGCAGATTTGGTCAGGGCCTCCTCGAGCGAGTTGACAATAACAGCTGCGCTTGTCACACGGCAACCAGCTGAAGTTGTGATTGTAACGGTGTAGTTTCCTGTTTGGAGTGGCACAAAGAGGCTGTCGGTAGCGGATGCTACTGGGACTCCATTGCGTGACCATTGATAAGTAAGCGCCCCGAGTGTACTAATCGGATTCAGGAATAGACTGTCATTACGTTGGGTGATTACAGGAAGGACCAATTGCTGGATACCAAGGATGTTAACCTCATCAGTGGCAGAGCATCCGCTGGCGTTGCTAGTGACCCGAATGCGGTAGGTACCAGGGGCTGCAACTGTAAGGGTCGAGACACTACTCAGAACAGTACCGTTGGCGTCGGTCCACTGATAAGTAAAGTTGTTATCTATGAAACCATTCAGGACCCGAGCGTTGCTGCAAAGCTCACGATCAGGGCCAAGGTTGGCTGATGCCGGGACAAAGCTAGGTTTTGCACGGGCATCAACGGTCTGAGGTGCGGTGTAGCTAACATTGATCCAGACACGTTGCTCACGGCTGTTGGTGTCACTTGTATTGCGGGCCCTAACCTGATACCAACCTTCGGAAGGCACCAAAACGGTCCGCGTTAGCGTACCTGTTCCAACGATGCTATCCAAAACACGGCCACAAGGGTCGGTTAGCAAGGCCGTGAGGTTAGCGTTGTTAAAGCTAGGGTACAAAATGTAGGTCAAGGAGGTGTTTGCCGCTACATAAACCTTTCCTGCGCTCCGGAGTGCTTTGCTGCGCGCGGGAATAGCCCCACCTTGTTGCAATGATTTTGGATGAGAATCACCAAGATCATTAGATAGCTCCCACTCTTGCACAGTCGGGATAGTCCGGATGCTGACAGGGGCGTTAAAGTTTGTGCCGACTGGTGCCCAAACCGAAATACCACGACGAGCGGCGGTCCCATTGCATGGTGGGGTGCTGATCTGGACACGTCCATCAGCGGCAACAGTCCTTATATCGGTTGCGGCACTGCTGCCGCCGTAGTCCATCAGGCGGGTGCCAGGGGCGAATGTGGTAGTGATCCAGCTACTTTGCCATGTTGTCCAGTTGTCAGACATGCCTATGATGGCACGTTGGCGGCGCTCCACTACAAGGTGGTCGGGCGTTGAAACAGGTACAAGATATGCCCCAGCCTTGAAGTCAAATACTTTGTGAGCTTTAATTATGAAGGCTACATCTGACCGTGTGCGGAGGGCGGCAGTGTCAGTGGGAAGGTGAGTAAACCTAACATTGCGCGATCCTAGATCAAAAAGATCCTCGATAAACACACCAGGATTACCATCTAGTGCAGCCACTACCGCGTATGCAACAGCTAGGCGAGGCTCCCTTGGGTCAATATTTGGGGCAAGCTCGGATGAGCTCTGCCAGCGTTGGGGATTGCCTGAGGCATCAACTGGATAATTGCCATTGACATCCAACCCTCGGAAACCAGTGGCTGGTTGGTTTGGTCGGAAGGTATCATGATTGTTAACGAAAGGAACGGTGCGGTCGCGGCGTGCTTGTTGCAGACCGGGCAGGTTGCTCATGTCGTAGTTGCCGAGGCCATATACAAGCCCAACAAGACCTGGTCCATTGGCGTAACCATGTAGTTGAAAGTCAAAGGTGCCAGCACGGCCCTGGACAGCATCTACCCAAGCGTCCATTTCGGTAGCACCACCTACCCACTCACCGACGGCAAACATATTGTTACCGCCACTAGCAAAGGCTGCATTGTTCTGGGTATTAAAAAGGATGTCTTCAGACACTGCAGCTGGAAAGTGCTTGATGGCATCTAGGCGCCAGCCATCTACTCCAGTTTGTTTTTTCATCCAGACCATCCAATCGCGTGAGCTGTTACGCATATAATTAGGTGTCTGGGCCGGATTAAATCCGCCTCGGGTTGCCTGTCCGAAAGAATTGGGATAAAAAGCGTTGTCAGGGCCGAAGGTGAGTCTGGTTGGGTCATCGCCTGTATAGCGGTTATCACCAGGACCTGGGTTGAAATTTTGCCAGTTTTTGGGCCAGCGACCATTACGATTTAGGTATTCGGTTGCAGACTCATCGCCTACAGGGGTTCCGAAAGATGCGTACCTAAACGTCTTAAATCCGTTGGTCGGGTCATTTGTAATATCTTGATAGTTGGCCAATGGCAAATTGGTACGGTAAAACCTGATGGCGGCACTATCCTGACCACCAGCACCAGAAGCACTGCCAGCACCGTCGGTATGGTTGAGCACAACATCCTGCACCACCTCGATGCCGTTGGCGTGCATCACGGCTACCATCCGCAAGAACTCGTCCTTATCACCAAATGGGGTCTTCAGATTGTTCTTCTGGAACTTATCACCCAAGTCATAATGGTCAAAAGGCGAGTAGCCATTACTCATGGGGTTAGCATTTTTGCTGCTGACTGGCACCCAAACAGCTTCGACACCCAGCTCCCGAAGTCGTGGAGCCATATCGACTAGATAGTTGGACCACCCCTGAGGGTAGTTGTTGTTCTTAAAATCCCACCAAAAAGCTTGCAACACAGTGCGTCGGCTAGGTTGGGCATAGCTTGTGAGACATGTCAGCATCAGTAGCAAAAGGACTGAGGCTAAGAGTGGTAATTTCCGGATCATATTGGGTTAATGTTGGTGTGGAGCCTAGGCAAACATGAAACCATGAAGCCTACCTTCGATTCAGGAGTAAGACAGCAGTTTTGTCTAAATCGTTGTAAAGATACGGGCAAGTCGCAAATTTTTATGTCAACTTAACTTTTTTAGAGGTGAACTAAAAAATTTTAACTGCCAATTGTTTTTGTTTTCTGTGAGACTCACTATCTTTGAAGCACAGAATTAACCCTAAAAAGAAAATGAAAGTACGCATACTCTTCGCAGGTGTTTTGGCATCATTGCTGAGCACTGCCGCTATGGCTCAAGTTGACGGCATCACAGTTGGCCCTGCTGGCGCCACCTTTAATGACCCGATCACCATCACCGTTTATCCAGATCAAACCTGTCCTCTGCCTTCGGCTGATCCCAACAAATCCCTATCAGGTGCATCAATCATCCGCATTCATGGTGGTGTTACACTCGGGACTACTGCTTGGCAAAACGTAGTAGATGCTGGCAATGGCGCAGCTGACGCTATTACAGGTTTCACACAAGATCCAGTTACTGGATACTGGAGTAAAACCATTACCCCTAATGCTTACTGGACTGGCACCGGTGGTGCTCCTCTAATTGGTGTTACAGGTCTTAACTTTGTCTTGAACGGTGGTCCTGCTGGCACACAATGGGACAAAGAAGGTAAGGGTTCCACACCTGCTGGCGGCACAGCATGCGCAGATTACGCTGTTGTCCTTCCGCTTAGCGGCCCAATCACCGAGATCCCGAACAGCATCCTGTCAGCTCGTGGCAAGATGATCAAAACCATCGCGCCGAACCCAGTTGTTGGTGCTACCACAATCAAGTACATGTTAGCCAAAACCGGTAACGTGTCTGTCAAGGTATACAACGCCATTGGCACTGAGGTCGCTACCCTAGTGCAGGAAAACCAAGAAGCTGGTGACCATAGCGTTACTTGGAACGCCAACGTAACCGCTGGTATCTATCATGTTAGCGTTTCGGCAAACGGCCTGAGCGACGCCATGAAGGTTATTGTCAAGTAATTATCCCTGCATGCGTTCTCGCAAAACCCATTAGTATAGAGAGCGTCTCCGGAGATGGGGACGCTTTTTTTATGCCCATTAAGCGCCTAAGATTGCCAAAGACACAATAATCTACCCAAAAAGAAACCTGTGACTTTAGATCCGATGCAACTGATTTTGGGCATTGCTTGTCTTGTTTATAGTACCACCTTATACCCAAGGCTGCTGGTTGTAAACCTGGCTAAGCAGCAGTAGCCCAATTGGACAAGATGGATTGGTAAGTGCCCATGCCCTTAAGCCAATAGCTAGTCCTTTTTTTGCCTACGAATCACGACCGATTTAACCGAACCAATGAAAACCTACCTCCACCACAAAGCCGTATCTAGGCTGCTCAAAGCACTAGTATTTTCGCTAACCATTTTTGGCCTTGCCAACACCACGCAAGCCCAGGTAGTAAACTGGCTACCCTATTTCCCTTCTGTTTCTGACTCCATTGCGATCACCTACAATGCCGCCGAAGGCAATGCTGGTGTACTGGGGCTAGATACAGTCTATATCCACACAGGCCTTGTCACCACCTCGGCTACTGCCACCGGCTGGACCAATGTCCAGGGTGTTTGGGGAACACGTGATAGAAGGGTCCGGATGAGACCACTTGGCAATAACCTTCACTACATCAAGATTGGCATCCGCCAGTTTTATAATTATCCTGCTGGTAACGCCTTCCGTCTCGGCATGGTGTTCCGGAACTTTGACGGGTCACGCGTTGGCCGATCTTCCGCAGGGACAGACATTTTTGTTCCATTATACCAAGCAGGTCAGATTGCCGTCCGGTTTGTACAACCGAGCCAAACAGTTGTAAATGTCGAGCAAGGCCAACCAGTACCGATCGAATTGAGATCATCCATTTCTGCGAACCTTAGCATCACGAGCAATGGCAACCTAGTTGCTGTCAATAATGGCACCTCGATCATGCAGAGCGTAACGTTCAACACACCTGGTTACGCATGGGTCAAGGCTGAAGCTGAACTTGGAGGTCCTGTTTTGGCTAAGGATTCTTTCAGGGTATTCGTTCGCAAAACGCAACCAATTCAGGATATACCCGCTGGGGTCGAATATGGTATAACCTACCTACCAAACGGCACCAGCGCAATTCTGGCACTATACGCTCCGCTAAAACAGTACGTCTATTGCCTTGGCGATTTCAACAACTTTGACCTCAATAACGACTACCTCATGAACCGTAGTCAGGACGGGAACAGCTACTGGATCCAGTTGGACAACTTGCCAAATACAGAAGTAGCCTTTCAGTATTTTGTTGATGGTAGCATCCGGATTGGCGACCCCTATTCGGACATCGTCCTAGACCCAAATAATGACCAGTTCATCCCACGGTCCACGTATGCTGGGCTCCGTACCTATCCGGCACGTGCACAAGGTATGGTCTCGATTTTGCAATGTAACCAGCAGCCTTATAACTGGATCAATCCTAACTTTACGAAACCAGCCAAAACAGACTTGGTCGTATATGAGCTCTTGGTGCGTGATTTCACCTCCGACCGTAACTACCAAAGGCTGACTGACTCGTTGAAATACCTCAAGCGCTTGGGCATCAACTGTATCGAGATCATGCCTGTTAACGAGTTTGATGGCAATATTTCTTGGGGCTATAATCCGTCCTACCACAACGCAATTGACAAGGCCTATGGCAGCCGCAATAATTTCAAAGCCTTTGTCGATGCCTGCCACGGATATGGCATTGCAGTGGTGGTCGATATGGTCTTTAACCACGGTACAGGCCAAAACCCAATGGCTGCGCTGTACTGGAACTCGGCAACCAACAAACCTGCCGCAAATAGTCCCTACTTCAATCAGGATGCGAGGCATCCGTTCAATGTCTATAACGACTTCAATCATGAAAGCACGGCCACACAATATTATATGGACCGCGTTAACAAACATTTCCTGACGGAGTATCGGGTGGATGGCTTTCGGTTTGACCTCAGCAAAGGTTTCACCCAAGTTAATAGTGGCAGCAATGTCGGAGCATGGAGTGCCTACGATGCTAGCCGTGTTAGGTTATTGCAGCGCATGGCCGATAAAATCTGGCAGACGTCACCCAATGCATATGTTATCCTAGAACACCTAGCCGATAACAGCGAAGAGACGGTTTTGGCAAATTATGGCATGATGCTTTGGGGCAACATAAACGGAGCCTATCAAGAAGCAACAGAAGGCAACACAGCCGGAAGCGACATCAGCTGGGGATTCTACCGCAACCGCGGCTGGCAACAACCCAATCTCTTGAGCTACATGGAAAGCCATGATGAGGAGCGCCTAATGGTCAATGCACGCAACAATGGCGTTTTGTTCAACCCCAACCACAATCCACGTAATACAGACATTGCACTGCACAGGATGAAGTTGGCCTCGACGTTCTTCTTCACGATCCCTGGCCCTAAAATGATCTGGCAATTTGGCGAGATGGGTTACGATTTCAGCATCAATTATTGCCCTAACGGTACCGTCAACGGCAATTGCCGCACCGATAGCAAACCCATACGCTGGGATTACTTGCAAGATGCGAACCGCAGAAATCTCTGGAAAGCATATCAGGCCCTGATCAAACTCAAGAACGAGGAGCCGATATTCCAGAACTCGACCCCAGTACTTTCTCTAGGTGGCACGAGCTATAAATTCATCAAAAACACACTCAATGGCCAGCATGTGGTGGTCGTAGGCAACTTTGCTGTCAGCAACAACAACTTGGTTCCTAGCTTTCAACAAACTGGCAAGTGGTATGAGTTTTTTACCGGGGATAGCATCACGGTGACTAATGTCAATATGCAGCTTGCGATGACCCCAAGTGAGTTTAGGATCTACAGCACCAAAAAATTCTTCACCCCTGACCGTAGTATCCTCACAGCCCTAGACCCTGAATTAGGGATCGTTGGCAATGGCGGGGAGGTACTTGCCTACCCCAACCCAAGCAATGGCGTGATCAATATCCGGATTCCCGTGACAGAAGCAGGACAAGTATCGTTCCGTGTTTATGACATGATGGGAAAAGAGGTGTATGGCCAAACTGATGGTGTGCAGCCAGTCGGCACCCATAGCACAACTTGGACTGGCCTCAGCCAACTTGGCCAACCAGTACCAAATGGACAGTATATGATCCGGATCCAGACTGGAAACAAAGTCAAAACCACCCGGGTGACGGTAGGTAGTTAGTCCTGATTCTAAAGGATGATGTATTAGGTGATCAAGAGCTAAACATTCTGATTTCCTCAAAGGCCCAGCAGCAATGTTGGGCCTTTTCTATTTGGCACTTAGTCTCATTTGGCTGATTAGTTTCTTTCCCTCTAAATGCGATCAGCCATCTGGCCTAAACCAGATGGCTGAACATTCGAAGTGGTCGATTTAGTTGCAATGCTTCAGATAAACCTCATACTGCTAGAACACAACCCGATAGTTGACGTTCGGGAACAGGCCAAGCTGCGGGATGGTTGACTCCCTGTTTTTCTCTGTATTCCAGGTTTTGCTGAATGGGTTCTGGCGGTTGGTGATGTTCTGGATATCGACGAAGAACTCATGGGTAACCCGGCCAACATTGGCACGCAAGGTGGTCTTGAAGTCGATCCGGAAGTAGTCCTCAAAGCGTTTGCCATAAGCATTTCCAACATCCTGAATACCCGAACGAGCAATGGTGCTGGCTGTGACGTCAAACGGGGTGTAATACCTGCCGCCACCTGTCGTAACCTTGGTGTCGAAAGCAAGGACAAAGGTTTTACTTAGCTTGACCTCGTATCCACCCAAAACATTGACCAACCAGTTGCTGTTGAAGGCGGTGTTGCGCCAGACGTTATCACTGCCCTGGTAACGGCTGTCATAGACTGAGGTGGTAATAAGGAAGTAATAACCATTGCTAAAGGTGCGCTCAAGGGTGGCCTCGATACCGAAAGTGCGACCACGACCTGTGCTCTGAAGGCTATCACGGTCTGGGTAGTTAAAGTCAGCACCATAGTTCAGCATCGAGTAAGAGGTAGGGCGTGCCTCGACAGGTGCATTGTAGAGCTCTTGTAGGTATGCCTCGGTACGCAAACGGGTATGGCTGCCGAAGACCCTATTATAGCCCAAAACGATGTGATGTGACTGGGTGAATTTGAGGTCCTTGTTAGTCAGGTTAGTGCTACCATCAGTGGCTATAGTGCGGCGGAAGTAGGTAGCCAGTGGCTGTGCTTGGCTATGAAGTCCGTATCCAAAGCTGATATTGCTAACATCGTCCAGCAAGTAGCGGGCGCCAATCCTTGGCTCAATCGCAACCTGGTTGTTGAGCGAAATATTCTGGAGATGAAGCCCAGCATTGGCCGTCAACCGATCGGAGAATTTGTATTGAAACTGGCCATAGGCTTGGTAGAGCATCGTGCTACCGTCCGAAGTACGCAAAGGGCGCATATAGCTCTGGCGCGGAACCCCGGCACCTGTAGGTGGCAGATAGGTCAAGACACTATCATTGAAACTAAAGCCTTGATAGTCGATCATGGTGCCGAAATTAAGGGTGGATTGGCTGCTAAACTTGTGGCTGAGATTGTAGCGCAGGCTTGTCCGGCTGGTGGAAGTTTTATCCCGATAGAGCTTAATTTTTTGGCTATAGTCCTGGCCAGCCAAGGAGTCATTGATGGCGCTGACCGTATTGCCAGACATACCAAAGGTTAGTTTACCATAAGTTTTGGGGCTCCAGAAGTGGATATAGTTGGCACCAATAACACCCATGCTTGTACGATAGGTTAAGTCTTGACGATCACCAGAATATAGAGAAGTGGTATCTGCTTCTTTTCCATTAAAGAAAATATCGCTAAAGCCGCCCATGCCAAACACTTCTACCCTACCCGACTTGCCGACATCATAACTGAGCTTGAAGGTCAGGTCTTGATAGTTTGGCACAGCGGCACCGGTCCCGACATTTAGCCCTAATCTAGAAACAAGGCCAAGGGTACTGTAGCGGTAATTGGCCAAAAAGCTACCTATTTTGCTTTTGCCTAATGGTCCTTCGGCCCCTGCCTCAAAGCCATTGAAGCCAACCTGCCCCAAGAACTCGTACTTGTCGCGGTTGCCTTGACGCATATTGAGGTCGAAAGCACCACTATACGCATTGCCAAACTCGGCTGGGAAGGCCCCAGTGAAGAAGTCACTTTTGGCCAAGACGTTGTTGTTCAGGATCGAGACCGGCCCACCTGTGGCACCTGCAGCACCAAAGTGGCTTGGGTTCGGGATATCGAGCCCCTCGAACCGCCACAACATCCCCGTCGGCGAGTTGCCTCTGATGATGATGTCATTGCGTCCGTCATTATTGATCTGGACCCCTGCGAAGTTCGAGGCCATCCGGCTTGGGTCATTGCGCGAACCAGCATACCGCATCGTCTCCTCTAGGTTAAAGCCGCGCCCACTGACGTAGCTCATTTCATTTTTGACTTCAGTGGCAGCTAGGCGTGGATTTTTGTTGTCTGCCACGACCTCGACGGTGGTGCTTTGGGTGACCATTTCTTCCATTGTAACATCTAGCACGACCTCTTTACCAGCCGTGACCAAGACGTTCTGGATCACACGTGGGCCGTAGCCAATGGAGGTAATGCGTAGGATTTGGCGCCCAAGAGGTACCCCCTCGAGCCTGAAGTACCCCTGGTCGTCGGTTTGCTTGGCGATGTTGCTACCCTGAAGTACAAGGCTAATGACAGCACCGGGGATGGGGTACTTACTATCGGCATCCAGGACTCGGCCTTTGACAACTTGGGAAGATCCGGCTATGACCTCAGAGGACTGCTGTGCATAAGCAGACGAAAGGGGCCCGAAAAGTGGCAACGCAATGAGAGCCAAAGCAGCTGCCAGAAGTTTGGATAATGTGATCATTGTGGTGAGAAATTACTTAGTGGATTGGATGTTTTGTGTGCGACAGGGCCTTTCTGATATGGAACAGGACATAACAATGCCTGGACCCGCCAAAGCAGATCAAAACCCATATACGTGAAGAAAGAGTAGGCAAATAACTATTGATCAATGGCAACCAGACGGCAAGCAATCCCAACTAAAAGTATAGTGATACACTTGACCTTGCATTTGACCAAAAAGGAATGGGCAATGAAAATCCTAGGAACCCAAACCCATGGTTTAGGAATCAGGTAATGGACTTAAAGGAATCGAGATTAGTCTAGGAAGATAGACGAACTAATACCATCTACAGCATGATGGATCATGGTCTGGAGGTAGTCAGGCGGATACATTTCGAGGAAACCACGGATATGAAGCGCAACAATGCCGTGGACCAAGGACCAAGCCAAGAGCGTCGAGGTATGGAGGTCATATCTCGGCTGCCTGCCACTCTGGATGGCTAATTGAATAGCCTCCTGCATGTACTGGAATGACCCAGAATCTTGAGCAGATTCGATCTTTTTGCCTGTATCGGCGTCGCGGCAATCTACTTCTGTAGAAAGGTCTGGGAGTTTTTTGTCAAGCCTTTCGTGGTTCATCAGGAACATCAACTCATAATGCTCAGGATTCTGTAGCGCAAAGTCGATGTAGGCCCGCCCGATAGCAGTCAGTCTATTGGTAGACTCTACAGCCTCACCTGCAGTACGTAAGGCAATATTGAGCTCATCAAAAAACTGGTGAAACAAGGCATTCAGGATTTCCTGTTTGTCCTTGAAGTAGGTGTAGATTGTCCCGGGGCTGTATTCGATCTCACTTGCAATTGCTCGGATGGTCGTCTTCGGAAAACCTTCGGTCACGAAAAGATGCGCCGCAGCCTGCAGAATGCCTTGCCTCATCTCCTGACGTTCTCGTTCCTTCCGATCTGCGATACTCATCTTGACAATTGCTAAATTAGTAAGGGCCTTGGCTCATTTGTCACTCCTGAACTACAACATCAGTTTGCTTCTGAACCGATGCAAACATAGTAAACAATTACACAAATAACAAACAACGTTTAGTAAATTTATTTTTGATCAAAAATCGAACAGCGTTCATTATGTCGGATCGATTATTTATCACTTACTGAAAAATGGGCTACACAGTAGCTAAAAGCAGGAAAACAGCCGGAATTTTGTTGATCTTAGGTGGCTCGACCTGTTGCCAGTCGCGCACCAACCGGGTCGAGATATACTCATCAGGACCTGTGAGGCCAGCTGCTACGCAAAGCAATATCTCAGGGCTTAGTACCTTGAGCATGGTCTGCCAGAGCGAGATGTTGCGGTAGGGTGTATCCATAAATAGCTGAGTACGGCTGAGTTTACGACTCTCGTCCTCCAGTTTCCGCAAGGCTGCAATGCGTTCGGTTTCGTTGATCGGCAGATAGCCTGAAAAGGTAAATGACTGACCGTTGAGGCCACTAGCCATTAGAGCCAACACAAAAGAGGATGGGCCAGTAATTGGTGCCACCCGAAACCGAGCCTGATGCGCTGCTGCGACCAACAAAGCACCTGGGTCTGCAATGCCAGGGCAGCCTGCCTCGCTAATTACTGCTACGTCATGACCGTCACGAAGAGCCTTCAGCATTGGCTTTAGCTCTTCGGGTTTGCTGTTTTTGGTAAGTGTATAAAAAGTGGAGTCATCTATCGGGAAGTCACGAACGACTCCACGCAGAAGCCTCCTGGCACTCCTGATCTCCTCGACTGCAAAATACCGAATGGGCCTAATGGTATCAGCCACTGTAGATGCCATGACGTTGGCAGCAGTGCCATCAGCCAATATATTCGGTATTAGATAGAGAATGCCAGCAGTGGCCATAGTGGAAAGTTTAGGATATGCGAAAGATTGGTCCTCCAGCCTTAAGAGGAAAGAAAAGCTACTCTTTAAAACACTGGGTTTACATAAAGACCAAGCCCAACCCACATTACCCTCCCGCCCCACTCCTCAGTCGGGTAGGTTGGGACAGGATTGGTGTAAACAGGTCTGTTTTTTTCGTTTTGGCCATATGGCAAGTTGCCAGCATAGGCTTCTAGCAAGAGTGCCACGGTGGTATGCCTCCCCTCGCCGTACCCGATGCCTGCTGCGGCCTTTAGGCCAGGATTATAACCGAGATACTGCCAGCCTTTAACATCAAAGCCAGCCAGCATCTGGAACGGAGAGTTTCCTTGGCTGAAATGACGGTTAAACATCATCCCGAATTGGCACATAAACTGCTCTCGGGGGCTGTTAATCCTAGCAATCGCGCCTATGCCAGCATAGAACCTAAAAGGTCCCATGTAGCGGCTCGCCACAAAGTCAATCATTTCGTAGTTGGCTGGTGAGGCGGTATAGCTTTGGAAGTTGGACACGCCCCTTCTGATGAAAACATCATCCCCAAGGTGGCTACTGAGATGGTACCATCGTGCCCGAAAGGACCAATCGTTATGCCCAAACTGGTATTGAAATCCTACCTTATAGTCTGCATTAAGCATATTGCGTTGCCGTTCGCCTTTTACGACTAGCCACTCGAACTGTGTGAAGTTCGTGAGCTCGACATTGAGCTGGTGGTGCCATCCCTTGCTACTTGTCCGGTGCCAAATGCCTTTACTAAAGCCGATCCCGAACGGAACATAAAGGTCATCCCCAAGTTTAGAGCCTTGGTTGGCGATGCGGTTGATCGACCCATAACTTTGGGCCTCCAGCGGATCAAGGATCAGAGGTTCGAAGACTTGTGTGCGTGGGAACCATGTCGTTTGGCCTGTTGCATGGGCAAGACTCGCACCATTGTCCGAGTCTGACGTCTGGGCCCAAATGGCTGTGGAGCTGACCATAGCAAGCACAAGGGCCAAAACCATAACATGCCAACCTGGCACCGGAACAACTGACTTAGACATCTTCTATATTGGGTTTTCGAGTGGTAGGTTGAGCGGCCATTGGTGATGAAAAACCAAAGACCGAATGCTAAAACTACTGCATTCGGCCTAGTCCGCAAAAGTCAACCCATCACAACGCAAGAATATAGTCCCGGCTTAACAATCTAATATAACTTTGCCACCAGACAATCTGGTATGCCCTTCACTACCATCATGCCCTCCCCTACAAGCCCTCAGCTTTCGGCCCTAATCCAGAATCAGGATCTGATGCCGTGGTTATTGCCGGAGGTTATCTTACTTATCGGCGGCCTTTTGTTATTGCTTTTGGGCATGATGAGCCCTAAGGTAAGGCGTGGTGAGCATGGCAAACTCCAGCTAGTCATCGCCTGTTTGTTTGTTGGTGCAAGCTCGGTTGCGAGTATCAGCTTGGTGCCAGCCCAAACGCTCAACTTGGCCCACGGGATGCTGCAGATCAGCCCATTTGCAGCTGGTATCCGGACCTTGACAGCCTTAGCAGTGATGCTGAGCATGCTATTGGTAAGACCAAGGGAGGAGCTGGGCAGACACATAACTGAGAAACTCTATCTGATGCTTAGCATGGGATTGGGACTCAATCTGCTTTGCCTGAGTAGTCATTTCCTGACAGCCTATATTGGTCTTGAGATTGCAAGTATTTCAGCTTGGATACTGACAGGCTTCAGCTGGACAGGACAGGCCAAACAAGCAGCACTAAAGTATTTTGTATTTGGTGCAGTGGCTAGTGCCTGTATGCTCTATGGTGCCAGCTGGATTTATGGTTTAACAGGGTCATTGCAAATGACAGACCCTGCATTCCTCCAGCGGCTTTGGTCGGCGGATGAAGTCGTAATCACGATGGCCTTTGGCTTAGTGATGAGTGGCATCTTGTTCAAAATATCGGCAATCCCGCTGCACTTTTGGGCCCCTGATGTTTATGCAGCTGCTCCGTTGCCCGTGGTTGCACTTTTCAGCACTGCACCGAAGATTGCAGCCTTGGGTTTCCTCTGGCACTTGATATATGCCTTTGCGCCCATCAGTAGTTGCTTTGGGCTCTTATGCTTGGTGGCTGGCACAACCCTCACCGTTGGCAATTTGGCAGCCCTCAGCCAACAAAACTTCCGTAAGCTAATGGCTTGGTCGTCGATCGGTCAGGGTGGATTTTTGATTAGCGCCCTGCTTTGTGGTACTGAGATCGGGCGTGATGCGGCCTTG
>CANHWS010000011.1 GCA_947464365.1 Cytophagaceae bacterium
ATCTGGCGGACCGATATCAGCGCCTATGAGGATTGGGACCTGCTTTGGCGCATTGGAGGTGTTGAGCATAACCCGCCGCATACCAATGCTTGCTGCTTGATCTACCGATACCATGGTGCCCAAACGACAGGATCTAACCAGAACAACCTGATCCGCGATCGGCAGAAGATCATTTGTTATCGTGATGCCGAAACAAAGGTCCGTAAATCAGAGCTTGGGCGTGGCTACTCGGGTTGGGACCGTACCTTGTTGCGAGCACAGATCAGGACCACATTGGCCTTGCTGCAACATGAGCCTGAATATGCCCACATGTTCAAAGCCTACGACACCCCCATCATTCGGTTTGCTACCAAGTACCTACGGGCCATCAACAAACTGAACCGTATCCAGACCAAAAGCAATTGGCAGAAGTACCATGGTGCCAATGCCGACCCTGCAGTGTTTGACAGGTATGTGTCAATGCTTTAGCAGTTTTGCTATCCTAGTTCCCTAAACAACAAATTGCCCTCATCAACTAGTCGTGTTATGTTAGCACCAAAGGATCTCCCGATTGTTTTTATCCATAATGGCAACAGCGACTACCTGCCCTATAGCCTAATCCAGGTCCGCGAAACCAATCCGGATAACCCGATCTACTTGCTTGGGGATAAAAGCAATGCCTGTTTTGGCAACATCATCAAGCATAGGTTGGTGAAGGACTATTTTGATAAAGCAACTACCTTTGCCCCTCATTATGAGCACCATAGCTCCAATGGGCACGATTATGAACTATTCTGCATACAGCGGTGGTTTGTATTGCTTGAGTTTTTGGAGCGTAACAATTTTGACCAATGCCTTTACCTCGATAGTGATATCTTGTATTTCGGATCGGCCTGCAAGGAACAATTAGCAACTGCTACTCATGGCATGACCTCCATCACCAAGAGTCCGCACACCAACTATGTCAACAGCAGGGCAGCATTGACTGACTTCTGTGACTACATCACCGACTCTTATGCCACACCCCAAGGCAAAACACGCCTAGCCCAGTACCTCAAAGAGCATACCGATATCCATGGGCCAGTAGGTGGGATTTCGGACATGACATTCTTTTTGCAGTACCGCAAGATGCATACTGACCGCATCCTTGATCTGAGCCAAGTATTCGACAGTGCAGCAGGACCCTTCACCTATGACATCACGATTGACACGCCAAACGGGTACCAGACCGAAACCTCGGGACTAAAGGCAGTAACGTTCGACGAGCGCAATCAACCCCATATCCTGAACCTCAATAGCAAGGAGCAGGTACGTTATGTGACCTTACACTTCCAGGGCCATAGCAAAGCCCACATGGGCCAATATGTGCGGAACAAACCCGCCAACTATGATGCCCTGCTCAGCGGCTATAATCGCATCCGGACTTGGCAGCGTGTGGTTGGCAAGGTGAAACGGATTGTTGGGTTGAAATAGGAAGGAAAAAAAGGCCATACCCCCCCCCCAAAAAAAAAGGTTGCCTACTCCCGCACCACCCGTGCCACATAGCGCTGCCCACCGACCACAAGGCTCAGGTGATACAAGCCAGCAGGAAGGCCCGAAAGATCTAGCCGATAGCCACCAAGGTCGTTGCTTGCTTTCAGCTGGTGCCGAACCCCAAGCATATCGAGGGCATCCACCGCTACCGAAGAAGCCTGCCCCGCCACCAAGGACGGAATACCTAAAACAACCGCCCCCGTCGTAGGATTGGGATAGGCCGAAACCGACTGTACCTGCACACTGAGCGGCGTGCTGAGCGGCGGCGCTGGGTAACCTACGTTGGCGATTTTGGTCAACAAAACAGTTGTCTGTCCACGATCAAAAAGTCCATATCCAAGACCATTGCCGTCATAACTTGGGAGCACACCAAGATAGTAGCGGTAATGCCCTCTACTAGGTGGGTTGGGATGACTCAAGCTCCACATTAGCGTACCGTCATTACGGATCCGTTCAATCCTTGAATTAGTAGCCCCAGAATCTTCCCTAAACACCGTAAAGGACCCATCAGCGGCATGTACTGTTGGAAAACAAATCCCACCCTTACCATTAAATCTATAAAAAGGGACACCTAAGTTGTCTGTCAGTGCCAAACAAGCATAGCCCCCCTGTTGTGCACCAGAAACCAGAAATTTATTATTTGGTAAAGGTTGCACCAAGGCATTAGTGGTGTAAAACATCTGATTGGGCGTAAAAAAGGTCCTTAATGGTGCCACACGGTTACCATTTTCGTCTATTTCCATACCTACAATCAGAGCACCTGTCGTGCCACCAACCATAAAGTTGCCATTTTCCATCTGGGCGATGCTATTGCTCGCCTGCAAGGGACTGCCCCAGTCATAAAACTTAAACCAATCTACGGCTCCGAAAGAGGTAATTCGGATACAGAATACCCTACTGTTGAACCCGCGTACAGTATCAAGGTCCTGATAACCTGCCAAATATACAAAACCATTGGTGTCAATACAGGCACTAGTGATAACATTATTACCACGCATGGTATCCAGATTTAAGGACCATTGGTAGGTATAATTCAGGTCATAGCAATCAGCGCGCGCTTTGAAGTTAATATTCTGATTAGTTGTATAGCCTAATCCCAAAATACGATTGGAATCAATCTTTATCAATTGATAAATGCTACCAAACTCTGGCATTAAAAAACTACTTAGCGTATCAAGGTTTTTGTTAACATGCAAAAAACCTTTAGCGCTAGATTGGAATCTAGAATATCTACCATCACTATATGAAATCATGTAGGTAGAGTCAAATAAAAGGACCCCACTTCTTGCGTATGCGGAGGTTCCAAACGAATAGCTTTTTTCCAATAATACTTGTCCCTTGGTACCAAGGGACAAGTATAAAAGTACAAAAATAAATAAACTACTCTCTGATAACTTTTTCATATCGGTAGGATTGAGAAATAGGATCAATATACCGAATCATGTAAATACCAGGGCTTAGGCTCTGGGCAACTGCTGGAGAGAGTGCAAATTCAAACTCACTGATTTGATCCCAAGTGGCAGCGATTTGTTTGCCTTGGGCGTCAAAGATCAAGATACCTTTAGCACCTTCTGTCGCTTTGGTCCTAATCGTCAAGCCTGATGAAAACGGATTAGGATATACAACAAAGCCTGATTCAGACTCCGTTTCTGCAAGGTCTGTAACTGGTGCAGCCATCCGCAAGAAATAAGGACCATTTGCCACAAAGGTATTTTGGCAACCCTGCACGTAGCCGGCTGGTGGAGTGCCTGCACCAGAATAAAGTCGTTCCAATACCGATGCCGGATCCCAACCAGTAAATGTGGTAGATCCTAACTCTTCATTGGCAAATCTTTGGTATCGTATACCCGGACTTTGCGTCGAAGCATTCTCATTCGCTAGGCTTACCCAACCAGTAGGTGATACCTTTGGTGTAACACTCCAGTTGGCAATAGGCCAACCATTACCGGCAGGTGGATTTGTTGAAAAGACCAAACTACTACCAATATTATTTAGCCTGCCGTTGCTGGTCACACGCAAACCATACCTTGTTTGCCCGACTGGTATGGCTCCAGTAGCGAATGCATTACAGCGAAGATTCAAACGTGGTGGATCTGTGGTCTCGACTTTGATGCTTTCGCTTTTATTATTCTCGAATAAATTCCCAATAACAGAAACAGTCTCCGAACCAAAACCAGATGTACCAATGGCAGGACCAGCAGCCAAGGTAATAGCAGTATTGTTATCAATAAATCGAGAGTTAGTGATTTCTTCAAAGTCACTATGTGGACTCGTAATCCGTATCCCATCGCCCCATTCAAAGCGGCAATTGTTGATGGCCACGGCAGCCCTAGAGCCCCCAAACTTATAGACCTTAGTGCTAGCTGGGTTGGTCGTGAGGTTGGTGCTGCCTAGCGGTGTTTCCCGCATCGAGACATAGTTCATCGTCAGGCCGCCATTGCTGCTTGTCGAGCCGCACTCTAGCAGCCGGATGCCGTGTGTGGCAGCGTTCGCAATCACAATGTCTTCTGCCGCAGCGCCATTGAGGTTGATCGTGCCACCACTTTCTAGCAGCAGGCCTTGCCACTCCTTGTTGCCACAACCTGGGGCCGCAGCCCGCAATGTCGCCTTGGTCGCTGTCAGGCTACCCGTTTGGGTGATGTAGAGGAAGGCGTAGTTAGAAGGCGTCGTCTTGAGGTTACAGAGCGTGGTGTTCGTCAGGCCTGGGTCATTGGCATCGTTGGGCACATAAACCACCGTTGTGTTCGGGGCTAGGGTGAGGGCGGAGGTAAGCACAATCGGGCCCTTGACCATTACGTTGCCTGATAGTGTAGTCGGGGTGCTAATCGTCGTGATCGTATTAGGAGCGCCCAACAAGGTACTAGGGGCTAGGGCACAAAACTCACAATCGTTTGAGATCGTCACCACTTTGGTAGTTGTACAGTTGACACCGTTCAAGGCAACGGTGTAGGTAAGGGTATAGGCTTGCCCGTAGTTAGCAGAGGCAGGATTAAACACGCCATTGCTCACAAACGGTCCGGACCATGCACCACCAGCAGGTAAACCAGTTAGGGTGAGGTTGCCCCAGCCTTTGCAGTGGGTGATGGTATCCTGAATCGGAGCTCCTTGACGGTTCAGCATACAATCACTAACGATCCTCAAGACCTGCTGCTTTGATTTCCCAGAATCATTTGTCTGCGAAATCCATGTTGAAATTGTTTCAGGCGGTATGCCATTCGCCCCCTGCCGGCCTAAAACCTTGGTTGCGTTCATGGCCAGCGAAGAAGCAGAGCTCAATATACTGATGCAGCCCAACACAAGGACCAATAGGCAAAGCACAGCGCCTCGTGATGATCTGCAAAGCTGCCAATTAGGTTCTTCCTGCTGGTGTCTAAATCTCGACGTTAGGGATATTTTCCTCATAAAAAAATAAGTTTAAGGAATACGCACGCACTTTTTCAGACTACCTAACTCGACAAGTATGACCTGTCCACCTTAGGGTTAATGGCTGATCCACTAGCCCTCAATCCCGGACTAGCAAACAAGCCGACATCTTACAATTAGACCATATACCTGTTTATCAAACAGATACACGTGCATCGCACTAGGCCAATAGGGGGTAAAATGTAGGAAAATCGCCCAAGCGACTACAGGCTAGGTAAGACCATCATGACCAATACCAACAGATCCGCCGTCGCCAATCCATCTACTAGACAGGACTAGTAAACGGATGGTTGCCCACGTACCTAGGATTTAGGCAAAAAAACAAGCGCAATTAGGATGCACCCTCACCCCAACCTAATAACCACCAGCACCCAAAATCTCACCGTTCGTACAAAATGTGGATAGGTACCTTGCATTGTATAGTACCTGTCGTACATTTGTAGCGGGCTAAGCCATGTACTGTCCATCACCAGCTATTAGGCCAGATGTTAGAGGCCCCAGATTCGGTCCCCTACCTCCACCTTCTAGCAGGTCCATCAAAGGCCACACTGCCCACCAGATGACTAGTTATCCCATTTGTCACCATTATCAACTTGACGCCACACCATTATGAACGTAGAAAACACGAACGTGCAGATGAAGAAGGGCATACTCGAATACTGTGTGCTCCACATCATCAGCCGAGGCGAGATTTATACCTCGGACCTCATTGCCGAGCTAACCAGCGCCCGCATGGTGGTGGTCGAGGGTACCTTATATCCGCTACTGACACGCCTCAAAAATGCAGGCTGGTTAGAGTATAAGTGGGTCGAGTCGGCTTATGGCCCACCACGCAAATACTACACCCTCACGACCTCCGGCAATGATATGCTCGCCCTGCTGGACCAAACCTGGCAAGAAATCAAACAAGCCGTTAGCCAGATCGTCGGGGACAAATCCCCCACGGATCATGGTGCCCAAGGCCCAGGGATGACAACCAACGCCACAGCGTCCGATCTGCCCACTGACGCCCTATCTGATTCATCATCAGACCAGACACCGGCCTTACCACCAGACCTGCTAATCGCATCGCAACAAGATCCAGAGACCGACCAACTTTCTGATCAGCCAGACCAACCCAGCACCCCACCTCAGCTTAGCTAATCCAACCCCACCACCTCCTTTACCTGTATGCTACCCCCAAAGTGCCCAAGCGGCCAAGGTGGCAACACAAACTAACGAGATCATGAAAAAGACTATCAGTATTACCATAGGCGGGGTGCTCTTCCAGATAGAAGAAGATGGATTTGACCAACTACGCCAGTACCTAGACCAGGTCCACAAGTACTTTTCGACCTATGAGGACAGCCGCGAAATCCTGTCCGACATCGAGACCCGTATTGCCGAGCTCTTCATCAGCCGTCACCCAGACCGCCTAGAGTCCATCACCCAAGAGGACGTAGCCGCCATTGTAGCCACCATGGGCTCTGTAGCTGACTTTGCAGCTGACGAAGCTGAGAATGACAATACTGGTTTCAGCAATCAGCAACAAACAGCAGGACAATCTACTGGCCAAGGATATGCTCGTAGCTTCGGCACAGGCACACCGCCCCCTACTGGCAACATCCCACCAGATGCTGAGCAACTCGACGATGACAAAAAGGCCCCTGGTCTCCGCCGCAACCTCAAGCTCAAGATGCTGGGTGGCGTTTGTGCCGGCCTAGCGCAGTACCTCAACATCTCGGCTGTTTGGGTACGACTAGGTTTCTTGGCCTTGTTCTTCGGCTTTGGCTGGTTGCCCTTTATCCCCGTCACCATCTTGTTGTTGTATGTCGCCCTATGGGTCTCGATGCCTGCCGTCTATCAGGATGAGCTCCGGACCGTGCGCAAACTGTTCCGCAGTAACAAGAACAAAGCCATCGCAGGTGTATGCGGTGGGCTGGCTCAGTATTTCGGTATTGATGTTAGTGTAGTTAGGCTCTTAGCCATTGTCGCCTTCTTCGCCTTCGGGATCGGATTTTGGGTCTATATCGTCCTTTGGGCAGTAACCCCACTAGCCACAACCCTAACGGACGAAATGAAGATGACAGGCACCCCAATCAACCTGGCCTCCATCGAAGACACCGTCAAACGCAACCTTCAGCCCGAAAATGGCGAGATCGAGAACGGCCTCACCAAACTAATCTTGTTGCCTTTTCGGCTGATCGGTACCGTCTTGACAGGTTTAGCACCAATTGCGGGCGCCATCTTACGTGGTATTGGCATCTTGGTTGGGCTCATTCTGCTAATCACGATCCTATCCCTGATGTTTGCCTTGTTCTTGGCAGTCATGGCAGCTACCCATATCATTGACTGGACCACAATCCTACACATCGAGGACTTCCCTGTATCTTCCATCATGGACTCGATCCCGACGGGCCTGATTACCTCAGCATCTGTCGTTGCCTTCTTGCCATTGTTGCTGGCCTTCCTACTAGCCCTGCGTTTGATCTTTGGCCGGCCAAAACTCCCGATGTTTGCTACCTTAACTTTGATTGGTTTATGGGTTTTGAGCATCGGCTGGGTAACGGTAGAGGCGCTGAACTTTGCCTACCTCTTCCATGAAGAAAGCAGCGTAGAACGCACCAATACCTTTGGTGCCCCTGCCAAAAACCTCCAGATCGAGATGGGCCTGTCGGACCAAGACCATAACTGGAGCAGTGTCGGCCTAGAGGTCGAGAGCACCTCCGGCGATAGCATCGTCATCATCAGGACGTATGAGTCCAACGGCAAAACGGATGAACAAGCCACCGCCCTAGCCAACCAGATCAAACATAAAGTCAGCCTAACAGACTCAACCCTCTATATCGATGGTCGCTTTGAGTTGGACAATAGATCCCCATACCGTGGTCAGCATCTCAATGTCAAGGTATTGTTGCCACGTGGCACCCAGTTCACGATCGACAAGAATTTCACGACAAACCTCAATAACATCAATTGGGAAGGCTATAACACTTACCGTAGGCTCTATAACGGTGTCTTCAAGTTCAAGGGTGACACCCTTTGGTACGAAGATAGCAAGTCCCAAAACCGGATGGAGCGCCAAAGCCTCCAGAACGAGAACGGCAACTACTATTTCGAAGATCCCGAACAAGACGAGGATACAGACGAGGACCAATAACAGCAGGCAATTGCCAACCCTGCATCTATACCTTACTTCAGCAGATTGGCAGGTAGCCATTTGCACCTAGTAGCCCCCAATGGCCAAAGGCGCAGGCTACCTGTCAACTGTGGTAAGGAGAATGCACGGCAAATCGCTTTACCGACCCAATCAAAATTCCCTTCGTGGTACCATCCCACAAAACCCCACCAAAGGACCCAACCAGCCCATGAAACTGATCCCTAAAGACCATAACCTGACGGAGGACTATATACCCTTGATCATGTTGCTTATCGGTAGCCTAGCCCTCTGTTTGTTGCTACTGACGCAGATTGGCCTCCGTCAGCCCGACCGCAAACAACAGGCACAGCACCTGCCAAAAAGTAGGCCAAACCTCCTCAAAAAGCAGCACCTTTTAGGCCATGGGTTTGGTGCTTGGGTCTCCGTCCGGATGTAAACAAGTACAATTACCTATCAATAAGGGAATCTGATGGCATGGCCTAGTGCATTTGCTAAACCTTTATGGCAGATGTAAGGTTTGACTCGATATCGAACCTGATGGTTACGGGGGCTTTGCCGTAGTTTGTCCTACTTTTCAACTGGTGCTATCCTAGTCTTAGCACAATGATTATTGATTAGGCCACCGTATCTTGCGCAACGCTCCTACCCTTCTGGGCCTTACACCAGCACAACATAGACATACCATGCACACCGCGCTCAAAGAGCTCCTGTTCAAAATGGCCGACGACCAACTAGTACTTGGTCATCGCAACGCCGAGTGGACAGGCCTTGGCCCTCTGCTAGAGGAAGATATTGCTTTTGCTTCCATCGCCCAAGACAAAGTCGGCCATGCACGCCAGCTCTATATTCTGCTCAATAACCTAGGCGAAAGCGACCCAGATCATCTTGCATTCATGCGTCGGGCCTCCGAATACCGCTGCTCGCACTTTGTACAACTGCCAGTGGGAGAGTATGATTTCTCGCTTGTTCGTCATTTCCTGTTCGACCTAGCCGAGTTGGTTCGTTTTGATGCCTTGCGCAGCTCCAGCTACAAACCGCTTTCGGACCTTGCCAACAAGTATTATGGCGAGATCAAGTACCACGCCATGCATGCCCGTACCTGGCTCAAACGTCTTGGCAACGCCAACGAGGACGCCATAGAACGGATGCAAATAGCCCTAGATTATGCCATGCCTTTTGCACTCGGCATCTTTGAGCCTTCTCCGTATGAGGACATCCTAGTCACATCGGGGGTCTTTATTGGCGAGCAAGAGTTGAAAGAACGCTGGCTTATGAAAATTGCCGAAGTCATCAATCTGACTCAGCTTGAGCTTCCCGACGTCAGAATCCTATCACCAGTATATGGAGGACGCATGGGGGAGCATACTCAATTCCTAGAGCCGCTGCTTGAGGAAATGAGCGAAGTCTTCAAACTAGATCCTCAAGCTGAGTGGTAAAACACAGCCACAGGCACTAAATGAGATTGCCAGACACCAAAAAAGAGCCGCTTTAGGCTCTTTTTTGGTTAATTATGGCCCAGCTGTGGTTACCTATCAGGATCGCCAGATAATCAATGGCGAAGCCAACGATCCACCAAACATTATTGCACTCATTTACACAAAAGACTCGAATACTGCTATCAATTCCATACCTTGGCATTATTAAACGTTTTTGACCAGCCTTAAGACAATGCACAACTCCTTCCGACTACCCAGCGCCCTAGGCAGACTAGGCATCGCAGCAGCTATTGCAATCTCACTTGCCAACTGCAAAGGTTCCTCATCCTCTGACCCAATACCCAATCAGGCGATCAAGAACACCACCATCCTGACAACCAACTTTGTGATCTCTGCCAATGCAGCAGAGCTTACGACCAATATCGTCAGCCCAAGGTCACGGAGTTTTTCGCTTGGCTACGGATATGCCAACCGCATCCTGATCGACTGGGCAGTTGGTGACAGCACCGTTGGTAAGCTATCCCTTAACGCCAATGTGGATGGCATCACCCTTCCCTATTCGGACCTAGTTAGCCGTAATGGTAAGTACATCGTCGCTTACGTCGGTGAAACCACTGCTGGCAGCAGCCATCCGCCACAAAGGCTCGTGGTGCCTAACTTTGCCAATCCATCAGGAGACAGCGCACAGCTAGCATTCTTGCACACGCATCCTGGCTATGGTCAGCTAAAGGTGGCACACAATGGCCATACCCTAGGCACTGTGGAATATGGCACCTTCGCAACTTTTAGTGGCAGGATCAAACCTACTGCCGGCGATACCATCCGCCTGTACAAAGCCAGTAATGATTCGCTCATCAACTCAACCACAGTGTCTGATGTCCTGAGCCAAAACAAAGTCAAATTGGCTGTTATCAGGCCCTATTCTAACACCACTGCCGGACCCAATAGCAGGGCTCAGATCCAGGTTGTAGCTCAGGATGCGGAGTAGTTGAGGGGTCGAATTTGTATCCGCGCAAAAACAAGCTAGAGTAAAATTTGGTCTTGCTTACTGTTGGCTAAAGGACTTTACCTCTGGTTGAAGGACAGTGACCTATTAGCATTTGGGCTTTGGTTACAGTCGGTGCACCTTGCTCATGTTTGGCAAGCTTAAGTCGGCGTGAGTGCATCAGCAAATCAAGACCCGAATTCCCTACCTTCTACATGCTCGGCATCTAAAAGGTAGGAATTTGTTGATATAGGGAGGCCTTATACCGCTTCGTCAGGATCATACTCCATCACAAAGTCTTCATCAGACCCGCCAACGGCACGCCAAGCGGATTTGATTAAAGCCACATGCCGTGTAGCACTACCATAAAGATCAAAATACCAGATTGCACCATTTTTAGTAGGATCAATATCCAATTTGAGACGAATCGGATACCTTACTTCGTTAGCCAAGTAACTGCTCCTTTCTGCCCATGTATTAAATTGAACAGGATACTTGTTAGCAAGATAGGTCAAGGATAATACCGCCAAGTTGGACCAAGTACTTGGCTCTAATCTAAATCCATCAAGCAATAGTGCTCTAGGGATGACTTTAGGCGCAGATTTCTCCTTTGCTTTAACTCTCCTAACCTCAATACTTACTTCAGTTGGTGCAGCAAACACTCGCAACACATGTGGCACCAAAGCCTCTGCCCTAGCCAATACTGCTGCCCTATTCCAGACTTGCTGGTCAGCAAAATACTTATTAAGCTCGTAATGACTCTTACCAAGTGCATCTTTTTTATGTGCCCATGGTTTGTTACTAAGCTCGGAATTATAGCCAGTTAAGGTTAGGTTACCCAAGGTATGGATCCAGTCATTATACCCTTCTTGGTCCTCTTCAGAGAGCATAGCTTTCCATGGGCCAATGGTTTGTGGTGCAAGGTGCTCGATCGATGCCTTAGTTAGGTCAGCTTGCTCCTTGTGACCGAAACCAGTCTCTAGCATTTCTAGGATTGCCCTGCATTTGACGACAATCCCAGGCTGATCATACAAAGGTCTGGATGGAACAGCTTTGGCGACAACTGCATCATCAGGACAAAGATCAAGCGTTAACCGATTAAGTAGCGTGTCATAATAGGTCTCTTTTTCTTCCGATAGCTGGTCACGGAGCATAGCACCCACTAACCGCACCACTTCATTTGATTTACTCTCGGCAAAAAAGCGACGCACCATTACGTTCAATAAATGTCTACCAAGTTCCTTGGCTTTGGGCTCTAGGTCCTGCCCCTCATACTGATCTAGGAACTGGAACATCAACGGAAAGAAACTACTCATATCCATCGCCCTGATCCAGGCAGCTTCTGCTCTAGGCATCAATCCTATAGGCACATCGACAAATAAGTTAGCAAGCTGCTGCGCCCGACTATGCAGTGTTTCCAGTATCTGTTCTTTGCGTGTTTCAGCCTCCAGCTTAAAGTCCGAATAAACGTTATATCGTGCCACCTTTTTGCCATTGCGCATCAGATAAAGCCGAATAAAACTCGACAACCCATCCTTGCTTTTGGCAAATAGTTGCTCCATAGGAAGCCAATATCGCTCGTAGAGTTCAGTTTGGCGGGTTTCGTCCAGACCAGCAAACAAGTAATTCCTGATCAGGTCGGCAACTGCCAATGGCTCCCCTTTGGCATTAAGGCTCTCAAAAATTTGGTACGGATCCTCGTCTTTGTCGATATAAATACAAACTGCCTGCAGCCGATTAAAAACAACATCATACATCCTGATGCAATTTTCGATGTTGGTACCAAGCTCCTTTCTGACCTTATCCTGAAAGTAAGTATAGGCCCTTGTGATTGCATGCGAAGGCAGTGCATTTGTCCGATTGATCAAGGATAGAAAGGCTTCCTTATCTGGTCTGGAAGGCAATAGTTTGTAACGCTTATCATTCTTCGCATACTGATTAACCATATACCGATCCCTAAAAGAAATATGGGATTCAGCACCTAGTGCTGTAATCGCATCGGCCAGTGCCAAACTAAACACAATCATCGTCGTGAGCCGTTGCTGACCATCCACAACGCTATAAAGCGGTACATCACCCTTTGCTCCGAGCTCGGTAAGTACAATACTACCTATAAAATGAGGCCGCTCTGACTTGTCGGATTCTCTTTCGTAAAGATCCAAGACATCAGTCCAGAGGGTGAACCACTGCTTTTTATCCCATGCATAAGTCCGCTGAAAGATTGGGACTTGGTACTGGACTTCCTGCTGAAGCAGATTGGCAAGGAATGATTTCTTGGGTTCCATACCGCAAAATAGTACAATCAACCTTGCAACCTATCACTTACCCCTGATAATTTCCACGGGGTCAATCTTGCTGGCTTTGCGGGCCGGGAAGTACCCAGCCAAGGCCGTACTCAAGATCGCAAAACCAAATCCAACAGTGTAGAACAAGGGATCAAAGTTGATAATCAAATGATCAATCGTGACCAACCCTCGCAGCTGTACCTTTAGTTGGCTTGCCAATAGTGATACACCATAGCCCATTCCTAAACCCGTAATCCCACCTGCTACACCAATGATCAAAGCCTCGATCATGAATAAGTTCCTGATATCTGAATTCCTGAACCCTATCGATTTAAGGATCGCAATGTCGGTCATCTTTTCGTAAATCATCATCATCAGGATGTTGAAAATACCGAAGCCCGCCACAATCAGGATCGATACAATTACCAATCCGGTAGCCATATTCTGGATCTTGAACACCCCAAAAATACCAGCATTCGCTTCCTTCCAGCTCTGGGCCTTGTAACCCAATGATTGCTCGAATTGAACTGACAATCGGTCAGCTGCGTCAACATCTTTTAGTTTGATGTTCAGGTCGGTGATATAGGTGCGATCTGCATTAACTAGGTTTTGGGCCAGTCTGATATTGATATAGGCACGATTATCATCAACTTGTGTGATTCCACTCTGGGTAATGGCCACCACCTTGACATCCACAATGGCATTGGTTGTGGCTAGGGTCAGGATATCGCCGACTTCAGCACCAATTTTATCCGCAACCCCTACACCTAGGATTGCACCATTGTTAATCACCTTCAACTGATTGATATCACCCGCAATGACCTCTTTATTAAGATTAAACAACTGGTTCTCCTTATCAATCACGATACCATTAAGCGAGGCAGGCGTTTCTTTGAAACCAGACCGCAGGATGCCTTGTGTATTTACATTTGGCGCAATCCCCAAAACTGCAGGGTGAGCCTCTAGGATCTTCATGAGGCCAGCTCCATTCTTGAGCTGTTTTTTAGCATCCTTTTGCTTCTGGTTCCGGACTAATACCCAATCTTGTTGATGCTCTGGTAGCTGGCTCAGGATACTAGGTGGATGTTTGTCAGGTTCGTTATATATGTGGATGTGCGCTTGGTTATTGACGATCTTATCCAACATATATATCTGCAAACCAGTGATCAATCCTGCCTGAAAAATAAAGACGGTTATCCCAAACATCACACCCAACATAGCCACAATCGTCTGCCGCTTTTTGGACACCAAATGGACAAAGGCAATCCGATAGATCGGGTTGCTCTGTTTTTTGGTCCTGGCCGGGATGTTGGGCTGCGTTTGAGACACGATGATAGGGGTTGGTTCTGCTTTAAGGCTAGTTGCTGATAACCAAGACAGAATGATACTTTTGGTGGCCTATGGTCGGACCACTTCGTCTTGCTCGGTAAGGCCCGAGGCGATCTCGACAAACTCGACATCTGCAGCACCTGTGTTGATTTTGCGTTTCTGGACACCAAGGCCACTTTTAACAATGACCGTGTCGTTCAGGACATAGAACCGAGGCAAAACCAGTACATTCTTGCGCTCCCGATAAACGATATTAGCCTCGATTGTGCTGCCAGCATACATCTTGATATCAGCAGGGGCCTGGACCGAGGCAATGGCCTTGATACTTTTATTAAGCAAGGTGATCTTGGGATAGACCTGAGTAATGGTCCCTTTGAGGGTCTGATCACCCAAGAACTCAGCGCTGAATACTACCGCTTGGCCTGGCTTGACAAAGTTGGCATCGCTCTCGTCAATCGCCAATTCGACCTCATAGCCGTCTGTACTACCAATCTCCATCACAGGTACTTGGGGACCAATAAGTTCGCCAACCTTGGGTAGGATGTCATACACACGTCCGTTGATTGTAGCCAGAACAGTAAAATCTTTCTGTTGGCTGCGGGCTGCCTTCAGTTGGTTGCTTGCGTTGCGGACATCATTGCGGAGTTTATCCTGATTGGCAGCAAGGTTACTAAGGGCCTTCTGCCAAGTCTCTCGGCTGGTATAGGCCAAGGTGACGGCATTATCTAGCTGTTGCTGGGTACCTGCATTTTGTGAACGAAGGGCCCGCACACGTACCAAGTTGGTACTGTCGAGCTCAGCTTTAGACCTTGCAGAGGCAACCTCAGCTGCCAAAGCCGCCAAAAACGGACTATCATGGGCCGCATAGCGAGAAGCGAGGTTGAAGTTGTTTTGGGCAGTGGCTACGGCAAGGTCGCTAACCTCGTTCCTGACACGGAACAGTGGCTGACCAGCCCGGACGGTATCCCCGACCTTAACATAGATTTCCTCCAAGAAGCCCGCCAGACCTGCATTGGCCTTGTAATAGTGCTGCGGATAGACCTTACCACTAGCATAGACCGCCTGCACTACGTTGCGCCGAATAGGGCGCAATGGTGCATCGGAATTGCCGCAGCCGAACGTGAGGGTCAGCAGGGTGAAGATGTAAGCTAGTTTGAGTGACAAGGGACAAGTGGTTTGTACTTCCAGAAAAAATAATGAGGGCCTTGTCCTAGGCCCTCATTTCAATAATGACTAGTGTGCAGTCCGTGTGACCCAAGCCTGGTGGATTTCTTCGAAGGTGGTACGGAGATCCTTCGTGATGTCCCAGTTAGGGAAGTGGGCACGCATCTTGTCCAAATCGCTGTAGTAGCAGATATGATCACCAATGCGGTTGGTTTCGTTATAGGTATAGACCATTGGCTTGCCCGAGATGTCCTCGATGAGCTTGAAGGCCTCCAAGATTGAGATGCTGTTGGCTTTACCACCACCGATGTTATAAACCTCGGCAACACGAGGGGTCTCGATAAAGGCCTCTACAAAACGGGCCACATCTAAGCTGTGGATATTGTCGCGCACTTGTTTGCCTTTGTATCCGAAGACGGTATAGCTACGCCCCTCAAGGTTACACCTGATGAGGTAACTAAGGAAACCATGGAGCTCAACACCTGTGTGGTTTGGCCCTGTAAGGCACCCACCACGAAGACAGGCTGTGGGCATATTAAAGTAGCGGCCATACTCCTGGACCATCACATCAGCAGCAACCTTGCTAGCACCAAACAGACTGTGTTTACATTGGTCGATCCGGAAAGTCTCGGGGATGCCGTTGCTATAGGTTGGGTCGGCATATTCCCAGCGGGTCTCGAGCTCGTCCATCTTGATCTCGTTTGGCGCGTCGCCATAGACCTTGTTAGTACTCATGTGGACGAAAGGTGACTCAGGACAAGCACGGCGGACAGCCTCAAGCAGATTGAGTGTACCAACGGCATTGGTATCAAAGTCATCAAACGGAATGGCCGCAGCACGGTCATGGCTCGGCTGAGCAGCTGTATGGACAATGGCATCTGGCTTTAGTTGCGCAATCAGGTCCAGCACACCCTGCCGATCACGAATGTCAACCTCGTGGTGCACAAAGCCATTGAGTGTGCTCTGGAGACGTTGTTGGTTCCAGCGGGTGTCACCTTGGGCGCCAAAGAAGACGGCCCGTTGGTTGTTATCAACCCCATGTATCTGCCAGCCACGCTCAGCAAAATACACACACACTTCTGATCCTATTAGGCCTGATGAGCCCGTCACGAGTACTTTTTTCTGCGACATAGTTGAGTTTTTTGGGGTCAGCCTGCGCCAACCATCAAGGTCGATTTCTGGTCTGGAAATCTGGTGCAAATATAGGCAAAACTAGGTACTCCGCACTTTGGGCCATAGCTCAGCAAAGCATATATTGGCCTCTTTGTTTGGACCCTTAGTAGGTTCGGGCGCCGTTCTTTAGCAAATTTGCAACCATGACAAACCGCAAAGGCAACCTCATCCTGATAAGCAACGTCCAGGCAGACAATATTTTTGCGGGCGGCGCCATCATCCGCAAGATCCTCGATATACTCCCTCAGGACCTTGCCATTAAGTGGTTTTATCCCCAAATAGGCACTGCCAAGCAAGAGTATCTGGGTTCGCTCACTACACGCGGTATCCAGTTATATCCTAAACAAAACAAGGTCTATGACCAGCCTTTAGCCGATTGGGTAAAGCGTTATATCCGGCCCTCGATAGCTTGGCGGATGCGAATTGCTGGGCAGAAATCGTACCTCAAACAATGGGTAAAGGCATGGGCCAAGGAGATCATTAAAGAAGTTGGCCCTGATGATGTACTCTGGATCGTGATGCAAAACGAGTCAGTCTATCTGGCCGAAATCCTCTTGCGACAGGTACCGAACAAGGTCCACCTAACGTTCCATGACGATTGCCGGTTTGACTTTTTCGACCCTGACAACTTTGGTGTCAACACCGAAGCCCTGCGCTACGTCATAAGCCGTGCCAGCTCTGCAGATGTGATTGGCCATAACCTACGGGCCGAGTTCAAATCTACCTTTGGTCTTGAGAGCTTTATTTTCCGCCGCGGATTTGCACCCGGAACCATTAAAGTGCTCGCCCCAACGGCGAAAGACACCTACAACTTACTATTTGTCGGTAGTTCGCACTCTGACAAAAGCTGGCATGTTGCACTTACTCAACTCCAGAAGCTGAGCCCGCTGAAGTTTCGCATCCATTGTTTCGGTCATACCGGTAGCTGGTTGCCGGGTGTTGATGCTTGGCGTGCCAGTAGTTCCATCGATAATGTAACTTTTCTGGACGGAGGTGTTGTGCCAGAGGCCCAGCTGATGGCACGTAAACACGAGTTTGACTTTGCCATCTTCCTGTGGGACCATTTCGAGTTCAAATCTGCCTGGATGAAGTTCAGCGTCAGCACTAAGCTAACGACCTATCTGGGTGCAGGCTTGCCGATGGTAGCCCTGATCAGCCCCGATAACGAAGCCCACAACATGTTTGGCGCTGGTGTAGGCTATGACCTCTACCAGGCCTCAGCCGCAACATTCAACAGTTTTGTGCAGACGCCTGACATGCAGGCCAAATTTGATACCTACATCAACCATGCATTCAACGAGGTAGCCTTTAATGCTGATTTCCTCAATGCCAAAGCCTTCGAATCCCTTCGGCTTAACTAGTTAATCAAGCACTACCTTCTGAGGTTTACCTAAACCAAATAAGGTGTAAAGTCCTCGCGGCAAGGCCTCGATATCTAGTCGTACACTTGTGCCTTGGTCATCAATCCGAACTGGATAGGTGCGACCATCTGTGGCCATCATCATGACTGGTCCAGCCAATGCCGGGATCGGTTTCGCTACCTTGAGGTACTTCCCGGAGGCTGGATTAGGCCAAATTTTGCTTGATCCGCTTTCTGCCACCTTTGGGACTAAACTGACAATGGTCCCGAAGCCCCAAAAGTGATAATTGGCCCACGCTGCTGCCATCTCGGCATCAAAGTGGAAATAAGTACCCGCTAGGCTATCCTGAGGCCAATGCGCTACAGGACGCATAAACCGCTGCCCCAAAGTGGGCTGATTGCCTGCCATAATGTAGTTGAGGTTCGTATCGCTGACGTAACAAGTAGGCAAGGCATTGTTGACAGGCCTTAACTGCAGCGGCCCATGGATGGATCCCGTGTCCGGTAGGCGGTATCGGCAGGCTTTGCTGATGTAGAGCGCCATCACCTCCCATGTCCTGATGTTCCAGTTAGTATGGGCACCTCCCCGATCGACATATTGGCTAAAAGGCCATTGGACTTGGTCAGTACGGTATTTGGTGATCGAATCACGGACAGACCACCACTGGATTTCACGAGAAACCCCTGGTGGAATGACTCCACTAGGGCCAGGACCATACTCCTCATACTGCCCGTTGACAGCCATCAGTGGGACATCAGCCATGGCCGCCCAACGATTGCGGGGCAACCAAAGGGGCGGGGCAATTTTGCCACTTTTGTAGGTGATAGCCCCGATACTGCGCTCAGGTTTCCACCACGGAATGTTATAGGTCAGGATACCACCCGTACTATGACCGACCGTAAACCATGGGGCATATTGATACTCGGGATGGCCAGAGCTCAACGCAATCCGATTAAGCACTTTCTGGAGTAGGGTATCATGCCCTTTGGTCGTGTCAAAGACACTGAAGGGGGCCCTGTTGATATAAACGATGCCGATGCCTACCGTATCCACCATAGTTCGGCAGGGGATGCTGACCAAGAACAATCGCTCGGACAAAGTGTAAGGCGATAGAATAAACCCACGCGCCACAACAGTATTTGCCGGGTGGTAGAGGTTGTACCGAATGCTATCCCACCGAAAGCCACCGCCCGAAACGGCCCGCTTGTACATCATGGTGTCAGATAATGTCCACTGACCTTGCGGAGGTTGGGCGAAAGCTGATTGAGCAATCATCAAAAGCACCACAATGAAGCCCCAATGCCCCCAACTGACCTTGCAGCGATACTTTAACCGTCTTTCACTTTTCAATTTTGCCTTCATAATAGCGTTTTCTGATCTGGGAAAGGCATGGTTAGGACTGCTGTGTTCTGCTGAGCTTCAGGTGACGCGTCATCTAAAGTGCCCTAGTCTCACGCAATGTAACCGTCCTTGTTTTCCTCAAGTCCCACAAAATACAAAATCTGGCATGGCATTGCAACCTACCAGACCCAAATACACAGTGAAACCCACGCAACACAAACCGAAAACAGACAAGCCCTACCAACATTGCTGTCGATAGGGCTTATGAGAATGACTTGACGGACTTTGGAAAACTATTTGAGTTTACCTTCGGCAGCCAGTTGTTTTTTGAAGTATTCGTACGTGATTTTGAGACCCTCCGCACGGTTAACCTTAGGCTCCCAGCCCAAGATCTCCTTAGCACGGGTGATGTCTGGTTTGCGCTGCTTCGGATCGTCCTTCGGTAATGGGTGATAGACGATTTTTTGGCTAGTACCTGTTAGTTTGATGATCTCCTCGGCAAACTCGAGCAAGGTGATCTCAGCAGGGTTACCAACATTGACCGGAAAGGCGTAGTCGCTCAGCAACAAACGATAGATACCCTCGATTAGGTCATCGACGTAAGTGAAGCTGCGGGTTTGGGATCCGTCGCCAAAAACAGTCAGGTCCTGACCGGTAAGGGCTTGGCTCATGAACGCTGGCAACGCTCTGCCGTCATCCAGACGCATACGTGGGCCATAGGTATTAAAGATCCGGACGATACGGGTCTCGAGGCCATGGTAAGTATGGTAGGCCATCGTGATGGCTTCCTGGAAACGTTTCGCTTCGTCATATACCCCGCGCGGACCAATTGGGTTCACATTGCCCCAATAGTCTTCGTTCTGCGGGTGCACTTGCGGATCGCCATAGACCTCACTTGTACTCGCGATGAGCATGCGTGCCTTTTTGGCTTTGGCAAGGCCTAGCAGATTGTGCGTACCTAACGAACCTACCTTCAGGGTCTGAATCGGGATCTTGAGGTAGTCGATTGGGCTGGCAGGGCTAGCAAAGTGAAGGATGTAGTCCAGATGACCAGGAACATGGACAAACTTGCTCACGTCATGGTTATAGAACTCAAACTGCTTGAGGTGAAACAGGTGCTCGATGTTAGCCAGCGAGCCTGTTATCAGGTTATCCATGCCGATGACATGGTAGCCCTCATTAATAAATCGATCACACAGATGTGACCCTAGGAACCCGGCTGCACCGGTTATCAAGACTCTTTTCACTAGCTTAGACTGAGGTGGTTTGCATCTCTATTACGTAGGCAAAGTTGGTCAAAAATCGGATAAGACCGACCCCAAGACCAAACTTTTGGCCTTCATGCACTTGTTTTGCTACACATCACACGCCGATTTACTGTAATATTGCCAATAGGTCAGCGTTATAGTGCTGGTTACAATCGTGCCTAATCAGGATACCAGTAACCTAAACCCTAGTTTGGCCCTATAACCAACAGATCTAGGTATTAGGTACCTACCGATTAGCCTAATTAGCACGCAATTTCCTTCGCATGACCTACAACCGTAGCAAAAGATCCCTCCTACCCTTCCAGACAGTCCTGATAGTATTAGGACTGATGGCCACCATGACAAACAAGTCAATGGCCCAGTTTTATGAAGTTGGAGGCGGTCTAGGTACGTTTTTGTACCAAGGGGAACTCGCTGCCACCTACAACCCGACCTATGCAAGCCCAGCCGCCAAGGCCATGATTAGGTTCAACCTCAATACCGCCTCCGTGCTCAATATCTCCCTGATGGCAGGCACCATCAAGGGCAATGCCACGGACCAGTCCAACCGCATGGTCAAGAATTTTAACCAAAGCTCTTTCAGCAGCCCCTTGGTTGAGCTCAGCACTACTTACGAGTATAACTTTTTCGACTACCGTAAGTACAAAAGCCGCCGTCGAGGTACACCTTACATCATGGGAGGGTTTGCCGGTTTCTTGTTCTTTCCTAACCCTGTCGAACCAAACGGCAAAGTCAGTCCAGTGCAGGTCTCAGTCCCGTTTGGCGTTGGATACAAATACGCGCTGACGCGTACACTTAACTTAGGTGCCGAGGCTACGTTCCGCAAAACGTTCACTAGCTACCTAGATAACAGTGCCGACTTCATCCCGAACGACCCGAATACCCAGCAATTCAACCGCAAAGGAGATCCACCGCAAAGGGGCTATAAGCTCAACAACGACTGGTATATGTTCGCAGGTGTAACACTGACTTACACATTCTACTCAGTGCCGTGCCCTTTCCCAGAGTATTGGTAGGCCCTGACTTCGTATCCTGAAATTGGCTAAAGCAGGCAGCTTCTGCCCCTATGCCCCAGCCTAGCATGGTCCCCCAGAAAAACAACCGCAATACCCTTTTTGACCTAGTCCAAAGGCTGAGCACAGCAGAGTGTAGAGCCTTCAGCAAAGGGCAGCAATCTACCAATGGGGCCGAAGAGTCCTTGGCCTATCTCCAGCTATTTCAGTTGGTAAGGGGCGCAAACAAAGCCGATGATGAAAAATGGCGGGCACAGCTTGGCCTAGACAAGGACGGATACCGGCAGCTCAAGAAGTATCTGACAGACAAATTGGTTAACTCCTTAGCAAACCAGCAGGAAATCAGCCCGCGGGTGGAGATCACCCGTCTTATCAGTCATGCGGAGGTCTTTTACCTTCGTGGCTTACTTAGCCAAGCGCTAGTAGCACTTCACCAAGCAGATGACATTGCCTCTACCTACGAATTTGTAGAAGAGCGTGTCGCTATCCAGGAGTGGCTCATGAAGGTTCACCTCCATAATGGTGATCTCGAAGCAGCCGACCAGTCCTTACGTTTGGGCCAATATGTCATCCAGCAACTAGCCCAACTCAAGGAATTGCAAGGACTACACTTGCAACTCCAGCTAATCGAGCGCACTATTCTGGCGTCGTTTTCAGCCCAAGATAGTGGGGTCAGAACACCACAAGAGGCTGTCAAGCGTCTATTGGCTAGCCCCTCGCTAACAAAAGGAGACACCATGATTACGGTCAGGGCCAAAATCATCCAGTCTGCCATCCAGAGCATTGGCCTCAGGTTGCAAGGGCATTATGAGCAAAGCCTAGTCTGGCTGCAACAGCTGATGGACACCTTGCAACAGAACCAAGAGGTACGGCTTAGCAACCCAAATTTGGTTATCGATAGTTACCGAAATATCGGCCTGACTTACCTAGCACTAGGCCAAGGACTACAACTGGACACCCTGTTAAATCAGCTGCGACAACAACGCTTTCTGTCTCGTGGGCAGAACCAGAAACTACAACTTTTGGTCGGTCGGCTCTCGATCAGTCAGCTCCTATCCCAAGGTGCCCACCACAATGCCGCCGAGGAGGCCACTCATCTGGAAAGCCAGCTAAAGGACTTTCACCTTGACCCAGCCTTTGGCACCGATGTAGCCTATACCATCGCCCAAGCCTACGTGATGGCTGGCAGAAATAGCGATGCCATCAGGATGCTGGCAGACCTCATCAACGGAAGTAACATCTATGGCAAGCTCCCAGAATACGAATACTCTGTACGCCTGATGGAACTCGCTGTCCATGCTGACATAGGGGATAAAACTTTTGTAGCCAGCAAACTCCGGAGTCTACAACACTTCCTGAAAACCAGCGGACTAACGACAGGAACAGACACAATAGATTACGGGTTTTTCCTGAAGCTGGCACGTGCCCGCACAGCTGCAGAAAGGCAAAGCATTAAATCGGCATTTGTCCAGACGCAAATACCCAATACATCTAATGCAATGGATAGCTTTGGGTATCAGTTTGATTTGTTAGGGTGGGTTAGGCGGTTGGTCCATTGACCAAAATCAACAACAATTCTTGATGGGTATTCAAGTCACCCCCACAAAAAACGCCACCCTATCACTAAGGTGGCGTTTTGTATTGGTCCGGAGACCACTGATAGCAAGACTATTGCTTCGTTATGCGTTTGGTGACACGTTGGTCTCCACTCACGATCTCGGCAGTATATAGGCCACTAGATAGGGCCGACAGGTCGAGGTCTAGGCTTGTGGTTCCTTCAGCAGCTTTGGCAGTGCCGGTCGTCAAGACAGGGCGGCCAAGGACATCAAGGATACGGACAGAAACATTTTGTGCCGTTCCGCCATTGATGTTAAAGGTCATTTTGCCAGTTGTAGGGTTCGGGAACAGCTCGATGTCAGAAGCAGTCAGGCGATCGTTCAGGCTAGTGAGTGGGCCTAAAGTGATGTTCGAGCCGCAGCTGGTGATAACCAAGGTATAGGTACCTGAAAGGGTGCCATAGTTCCAAGAGGTATCAGTAGCCCCCGTGATGTTAACACCCTGACGACGCCATTGGTAAGTAGCACCAGGTTGACGTGGCACGGACAGCGTAGTCGTCGCTTGGTTGTCCTGTATGGTCTGGTTAATCGGAGTCTCATTAACAGCAGGTACAGTCAGATTACGTGGGGCACCTTGCCCACAGGAATTCACAGCACGCACAGTCATGACACCACCGGCACCAGCAGCAGCCGTAACGGTGAGGCTTGGAGTAGTTGTGGTTAGGCTTGTAGCCGACCAGTTGGCACCTGGCAAGGTCCAGACATAGCTAGTGGCACCTGTCACAGCACCAGCGGTGTAGATACGGTTAGTACCTGCACACATGGCATTGGCCGAGCCATTAGGACGACGGATAGAATCGGAGGCAATCAAGGCACGGGTGACTTGGAACTGACGACCAAAAGCAAGGCCCGGGCCACACTGACCAGAGGCACGCACACGGATTAGGCCAGTGCGGGTGGCAGTATCAGCCAAGAAGATCTGGATGCTATCGGCGCTTGAAACGAAGACAGTATCAGTAGGTTGGGCACCAACAGGAACCCAGCCAGAGGTTGGCATCACCCAGCGGTAGCTTGTGGCACCAGTAACGCTGCTGATGCGGTACCAGCGGGTTGAGTTAACACATTGAGATGTTGTTGACAACCCTGGAGAAGGCAATAGTTGCAAGCTGGTAGGGCGACCTGTGTTGCCTGGGCGTCCAACGACCAATGTCGCAGCAGGACCAGCACCACATTCGTTAACAGCGACCACACGCAGGGTTCCGCCATTACCAGCAGCACCAGAGATGGTAATGGTATCGGTGGTAGAGTAGCCAGTGTAGTTAGTACCTGGGAGGGCCCAAACATAATGGGTAGCACCTGGTACCTTTTTGATGATGTACTGACCTGGCTGGTTAGCACAAGCAGAGGCAGGCCCACGGAGGCTATCTGGCATCACTGGCAGACCAGCAGTACAGGTAAAGTAAAGATTTGCTAACAAGGCAGACTCACCTTCTGGGCGGGCCGAACCCCATGTTGGGACGTTGGTTGTAGGAACTGGGCCACCATCAGAAACCAACGGAGCTACAGTTGTAGCCTTGTGGTAACCGACGACACTTATATGGTCTGGTGTTGCACCAGCGATGACATCAGTCAACTCAACAGTGCCACCACCTGTTCCAGTGACGGGGTCCCAGACATTGCTCAGCAAGGTGCTGTAGGTGATAGCTGATAGGTCAGCATTATAGATACGGACGAAGGTGTTGGTCCCAGGCATGGTAGGCGCATTAGGATTGGCCTTGAGCATTTTCTGGAATGCATTGCTGGTCGTGATGATGCGGCCATCGCTCTGACCAACGACCATGATAGATCCGTCAAGATTAAGGGATAGCTTAGTGATTTTGGTCATGGCCAGGGCAGGGTTACCTGTATTTGGGTCATGCCAGCCATCCATTAGGGCAGCAGTTAAGTTGGTACCTGTGGTGGCGTCTTTTGCTACCTCGCCAACGTAAGTCGAGCGAACAATCACACCATCGCTAATGCGGTA
>CANHWS010000012.1 GCA_947464365.1 Cytophagaceae bacterium
CTTCGGACGCAGGGTAACAACAACTGTGTCGTTTTTGCTGCAACCTGTTGCGGTGGCGGTTGTTGTCAGGATGTATTGTAACAATTGCGGGTTGTTGCCAGCTGATGTCAGCACTATAGTTGATTGGGCGGCAGTTGGACTCGTAAGTCCTGTCGTAGGTGACCAGCTATAAGTAAAACCAGAGCCATTGGCTGGCGCACCGATCGTGCCTATCACGTCATTACAAATGGCAATGTCAGCTCCAGCGCTTGACACTGGCAACGGGTTGATTGTGATCGTAAGCGTGTCTTGGCTGCTACATCCACTCGAAGTATTGGTTGCAGTACGGAATGCTGTAACCACAAGTGGGTTGGTGCCCGCGTTGGTATTGGAAACAAGGGTAGGCTGAGCTACGTTCGGGTTCGTGAATAAGGCAGTCGGTGTCCAGCTATAAGTAAACCCAGCTGAAGCTGCTTGACCAACAGTGGTAACAGCACCAGAACAGAAGTTTGTTGTCAGACTTTGTCCGCCAGCGATCCCGTTAACAGAAACAAAAACGCTATCCTGAGCTACGCAACCTGTAACCGAGTTGGTAACATTAACAATATACCGCGTTACGATAGGACTTGCCGTGTTATTGGTGGCTTGGAAAATAGGCTGGGCAGTTGTGGCCCCAGCTAAGTTGGTGGTAGGAGACCAACTATAGGTATAGCCTGGCAAGTTAGCTACACCTAAGGTAGTAGGCCCATTGCTACATGTTGTGCGATCTGGTCCGGCATCAGCCACTGTTAAGGGCTGCAAGGTCACTAAAACAGAGTCTTTGTTCTGACATCCTGTAACGGTGTTGGTCACGGTCAGGATGTACTTCAGGATTTGTGGCGTGGTGCCTGCAGTTATCAACCGAACTGTAGTAGAAGGTATGTTCGGATTGCCTAAGCCAGTTGTTGGGGACCAGCTGTATGTCGAACCGACCAGACTACCTCCAGCAGCGCCAATCGTTCCCTGGATATTATTACACAAAGCAATATCAGCACCAGCATTAGCGGTTGGCAACGGGTTGATAGTGATGGTAAGTGTATCTTGGCTGCTACATCCGCTAGTGGCATTGGTTGCGGTGCGGAAGGCTGTCAGGACAAGTGGTGTAGTACCTGTATTGGTATTCGAAACCAAGGTAGGCTGAGCTACGTTTGGATTAGTGAACAAGGCAGTCGGTGTCCAGCTATATGTAAAACCAGCAGAAGCGGCTGGCCCAACGGTGGTAACGGCACCAGAGCAGAAGGTTGTGCTAAGACGTTGGCCACCAGAGGTACCATTGAGGGTCACGAAGACAGTGTCTTGACTAGCACAAACTGTTGCTGAGTTAATAACAGTAACGATGTAACGAGTGACAATTGGGCTGGCTGTATTATTCGTCCCAAGGAAAACAGGCTGGGCCGAATTAGCACCAGTCAAGTTGGTCGTCGGAGTCCATATATAAGTATGGTTAGGCAAGGAAGTGGCACCCAAGGTGGTTGCAACATTGCTACAAGTTGTGCGGTCTGCACCGGCGTTGGCAACTGTTAGTGGTTGCAGGGTGACCAAAACCGTATCCCTCGAAATACATCCAGACGCGTTGTTGGTCGCTGTCAGGATATACTGAAGGACTTGTGCAGATGCACCTGCTGAGATCAGCCGGATGTTGGTTGTTGGGGCTGTCGGTGAGGTGAGGCCAGTTGTTGGTGCCCAACTATAAACGACACCATTGGTCGGTACGTTTGAACCGATCGAGCCAATTGCATTGTTGCAAATGGTGATGTCACGCGCTTTGGTAAGGACTGGACCTGGATTAACACTGACAAAGAGATTTCTCGAAATCTGACAGCCAGAGGCATCCCGAATGGTTAATGTGTAGGGCCTAACAACTACACCTACCGAAGCTGTCGGATCGGTAAAAGTTGGGTTGGCAACATTGGTTGCACTCAGGAATGTTGCAGGCGACCAGCTATAGGTAAGGCCAGCAGTTGCCGTTGGGCCAATTACCACTGACTCGCCAGTACAAACACTGACTGACGGATTAAAGGTCGGGTTGATAACAGGACGCACACGCAACGTTACTGTGTCGGTACGTGTACAGCCAGTAGTCGTATTGGTGGCGGTAACAGGATATTTGACCACTAAAGTAGTGGATCCGGTATTGTTGAGGGTAACTACTGGGTTGGCAGCCGTATTGACTGGCGAGCTAAAGCCTGTGGTATTACCCCACAGATAGGTTACACCAGTCTCGGCGGTAGCTGGCCCAATGACAACAGTTGCGCCCGAACAAATGGTTGAGTCCGCAAACCTTGGCTCCCGAGGGCGCGCAACAACTGTTACGTTGATAGTATCCCTACTGGCACATGCATTCGCGACATTGGTAGCCGTTACTATCAGCTGATAGGTGCCGTTGTTGGTTATTGAAATGCGAGGGTTGGCTGTCGTTACAGGATCAACGAAGGTGACACCGGCTGGAGATGATGTCCAGCTATAGGTGGTACCGCTTATAGCAGCAGTCCCTACTTGGCCTGAGAAATTACCACAACTCGTGATATCAGCCCCAGCTGTGGCCTTCGGTATTACTGTTACGACGAGGGTATCGCGTGCAGCGCAACTACCAGAGGTACTACTGACGACATAGCTTGTAGTTGTCGTTGGCCGGACAGATAAAGATGATCCGGTACCAACAGATGCACCAGCCAAGGTGGTCCAGACAAATGTCCCATTACCCCCAGAAGCAGTCAAGGTGGTAGAGGAAGTTGCGCATATTGTGCGGTTCGCCCCAGCAATAACTGGGTTGACGACGGCTGTATTGACATTAAAAGACACCGAGTCCTTACATCCTGCCGAGCTAGTACTGACTAAGCGCACGGTTCCGGTCGGTGAGGTCCAGTTGACCTTGACCGTATCCTTAAGGAAGGATTGACCCACGATTGTGCCACCCGTTACCTTCCAGAGGCGGGTAATGCCAGTAGTTGAACCAGAAACGACATAGTTGTTGACGACACCCGAACACGGGTTTGCCGCACCTGTAATCAGCGTGGGACCAGTAAATCGCGAAACATTGATATTGACGGTCTGGACAATGGTCTTAGGTGGGCAGCCATCATCCTTGGCCGTGATTACAATCGAGTAGGTATTGGCAGGGACAGCGCAGGTAGTATTCCAGGTAAATGTACCGCGTGCTACAGTACCATTGAGTGGATTGAATGAGGCGCGCGGGCCATTGTATCCGTTTGCTCCGGACAAAATATTACCTGTACCTGAAAGTGTAACGATGTTAAGGTCTGGATCTCGGTATAGTACGTTGAATGAGACTGACTGGCCTTGGGTAATATTGATGTTGGTTGGATAGCTACCTGCCTGAACAGGGGTTTGGTTTACAGGACACTGGCCAGGCAGGCTACCTGTAGATACAACCAAAAGTTGAAGTTCGCGTCGGGTAGTACCGATCTGGATTTCGGTGCCATTACTCAGGCGTCGGAACTCCTGGATGGCAATGGCGCAAACGTAGGCCCCAGAGTTGGTCGCAAAATACTTTGTCAGACCAGTGCTGGCATCGATGGTACTGGTTCCGTTTGGCCCTAGTGGGTCCGAAAAGCTGTAGTTGGGATTATAATTACAATTGGCAGGGACAGCCCAGGTAGCTGGGTTGTTATTACCAGTGGCGTTGAGTGCTGGGGTGAAGGAGTACACCAAACGGTCACCATCTGGGTCAAAGGCCGAGTTGACGAAGTAGCTCGTATCGTTGATGAAGATGGTAGGGATGGCGTTATCCGTAAATTGAGGGGAGCTGTTAGCATACTGTGGACCTGGGACAGCTTGGTACATCGACATACCAAGGCTGGTTGGGTTTTGCAGGTTCGTGACGGCAGCATTCCTTGTGCGGTTGCCATACAAGAAGTAATAACCATTGAATGTAAATGGCAAAGTCACGGTAAACGTGACGCTCGAGCGGGTGATTACAAAGCCATTAAGGCATGTTAGGCCAGCACAGTTGGAGGGCAATTCGGGATTCGCAAACTGAATGGTTGTCCCACCACCAGGGGACTGAAAACTTTGATCTAGCAACTTGGAGTTGTTGTCCGCACTGTAGGCCGAAAAGTCAATCTGGACTGGGTTGCCTGATGCAGGGTTAGCCGGGTTTGACAAGTTCCAGCCAGCACCGTTGCGGTCAGCATAGACGTTCATCGAAACCGAGTATTGCAAGTTGGTGCCCGAGGTGCCTATATACAAATAGGTCATCTCCCCACCCATGATGTGGTTGGCTTTTGCACTTGGCATCCCGAACAAACCGAGGCAAAACAACCCAAGTATGAACAGGTGCCTGAACAAAGTAGAACGCTGGTGTAAGGATAAGATCATAGACTTAAGACCAAAAGGGGTGGTAGATTGCCCTGCATGGCCAATTGGATGGCCGGAGGACATAATTGTAATGTGGGGCACCGTGCGCAACCTATCAGTCGAAAATGTTGATGACGGGCTGACTGCTAGGGGCATAAAAATGAGTATTGATCAGACTTCAGGATAGGGCTAACGTACGTTAGACCCCAAAAACAAGCCTGAGGTTGGAACGTTTGATGGCTAAATTTCGAGGTAAGAGACTAAGGCGGAATCTGGCAACTGAACTAATTGGAAAAACACAAAGGTAGTACGCATCTGGGCTAGAACCACCAAAACCCCGGGCTCTGCCTATTGGCAGAAACCGAGGTTTGGGGCCGGTTTGGATGTCAGATGACAACCAACCTAGAGGTTCGCGGCGCAGAAAAGAGCATAAGCACTATTGCAGGACGATTCGTTTGGTAACAACTGCCTGCTGCTGCTGCACCTTGATGTAATAGATTCCTTTGGGCAAACCATCGAGATCAATATCTTCGCTAAGGCCATTGGTGCCATCTGAATCCATCTGCTTAACGACCTGCCCGAGGGCATTGACAATGGAGAGCTTCACGGTATCTTCCTTAACAGCATCAGCCTTGATCAGGACACGACCAGTCGTTGGGTTGGGATAAATGTTGAGGCTAGAAGCCAATTTCGCTTGGTCGATACCGACGATGAGTCGCACTTGTATAGAATAGTCCTCTGCCTGGCCCTGGATGATGGTATTGCAAGAGTTGACCGCCTGCCCAACAGGTGTGGCCATGATCCGCATCCGGACAAAACGATCATAGACCTGACCACTGAAGCCTGGGTTTACAATGAGGTTAAGGGTCTGCGTGCCACTAAAGGTGGACGAGACCAAGGTTTCAACATCCTCAAGTACCCCGTTGTCATTGACATCCAGATAAACACGGACCTGGTGCAAGGCTGCTGTACCGACTGATATCCGGAGGCGATAAAGTGTTTGAGAATTGATGGTGGTGCTGTCTGAGCAAGTAAAGTCCTGATAGCCCTCGACACCAAAACCAGAGGATCGGTTGATGTTCAGGAGGTTGACATTCGTGATCCCGAAGTTGTTGGCGCCGCCTGAGGTAACAGGTGCACAGGTGGCTGGCTTAGCACCCCAGCTTCCGCTGACATTGATGTAGTTGGTTTTGGTAATTGAGTCTACACCAAAGGCATTGCTAACCTTTAGCTTGACAGTATAGATGCCTGGGGTGGTGTAACGGTGGAAGGGGTTAGACTCGACACTTGTGGTGCCGTCACCAAAGGACCACTCCCATTTGTCTGCAATAGCAGCTGAGGTATCTGTAAACTGGATACCACCATAGCAGGTCTGAAGTGTCGAGGCCGAAAATGCTGCCACAGGCGGAGTAGTTGCCCCCCTTATAACAACACCAAAGTCCCATGTTTGGCCATTCTGGAGCCTTGCGCATGGGGCAATAATGGCCGAGGTAAACGGAGCCTCGTTCATGATCCGCATCCGGAGCAAAGAGTCTTTCACTGCACTCGCGGGGATATTGATCATCCCTGTATGCACTTTTGAACCAACGCCTGAAAACACCATTTCGTTGGTCTCGAACTGACCATTGTTGTTAAAGTCAATATAGATTACGGTGTTGTCGCGTGGGGCTAAAGTAGATAGCGTGACTGGGTAGAGCTTGCCACTGTTGAGGCTAAACGTCACATCACAAGACAGGTTGTTATAAGTCACCGGATTATAAAGACCAGTTCGGTAATTTAAGGCATTACCTATGATGAGCCTGTCAAGGCTAAAGTTGCAACAAGCGTTGACTGTGGTTGGTATGCAAACAGCAGGCTTGACCACAGTGGGCAGTATCTGTACAAAAGAGGTACGGGTAAGCGTATTGGTCCCGAGCGCATTTGTCACCGTTAATGATACGGTATAGTTGCCAGGGTTAGCATAAGTATGAACAGGGTTCTGCAAATCACTGGTGTCGCCATCGCCAAAGTCCCAATGCCAAGTGGCAGGCACATTGGTCGAGCTATCGTTAAATGTAATATCCCGACGGCAGGTCACAGGAAATCTAGTCCCGAAGGCAGCGACAGGTGGCAATTGGTTTGATGCCACAAAGATGGTATAGTCTTCTGCCTGACCAAATGTCGACCGAGTACAGGCTCCGAGGCTCACGCCCTGCTGCACGGCATCCGAAACCAACCTCAAACGCAACGGGACCCCGATCACCACATTGCTCGGGATCAGGATAGACTGCGTGATGGTACCGATGCCGGTCATGTAGAAGATTTGCTCACCCGACGAAAATGCCCCATCATTATTGAGGTCAAGCCAGCCTGCCACCTGCTCCTGATTGGCTGGGGATAGCTGGACGGTGACATCATAACGGCCACCAGCGATTAGACGGGTGCCAGACTGGCAAGTAAAATCCTTGTATCCTTCGTTGCTAGGTCCTGAGGCTTGATCGAGTGTACCTATCTTGAACCGATAGATACCGAATGTACAACATGGGCGCTGGGCACTCTGTTGAGGACATGCTGCACGTGGGCTACCTGTATAGACTGCAGCATTCTGCCGCAGAAGTGTGTCCACGCCAAATTGCCCCTTAACAATCAGACGAACATTATAGGTACCGAAAGTGGTGTAGGTATGCTGTACCACAAGGCTTGAGGATGTGGTAACCGCCGATCCTCCGTCGCCAAAGTCCCAGAACAAACTGTCCACGCTATTGCGGCTAATGCTTGTGAAGGAAACAGTCGGCGTGCAGAAAGAAGTCTGGTTGACAACAAAGTCAGCAATAGGCGGATTAGGATTGATCCTGAAGATAACCGTGAAGTCTTGGACCGCGCCGTTGACCACGCCAGCACAGCTTGTAAAGCTACTGCCAGTATAGTCGCTGATGAGGCGCATCCGGATAAACTTGTTGAGCGTAACATTGCTTGGGGCTACAAACGAACCTGTCGGATTGGTGGTGTTGAGCCTGCTCCAGACCTCCTCGCCATTGTCAAAAAAGTCGCCGTCACCATTTAGGTCCATGTACAGGCGCGAGTCCTGTGCCAAGGTAGAATTGGTCAGGAAACTGAGCGTGTAGCTAGTCCCAGGATAAATATCTGTCTGGTACCTACAAGTAAAGTCTTGATACCCATTCTGAGGTGCTATGCCAAGAGGTGTTGTGTTGATGTCTGCTAGTCGGAATCGGCTAACCCCATAATTGCAACAAGGTGTTGTGATGTTGGGCACGCAAGCGGCTGCTACTGGTAACGAGTCGCGGTATAGCACATAGGCTGGCTTAATCAGGGTGTCTGTACCGTTATTGTTAGATGTAATCAGCTGGACAGTATAAAGACCTGGGCGATTGTACTGGTAAATCGGATTCTGGAGGGTGCTGAACCCGCCATCACCAAATGACCAAACCCATGTTGAGGGTGCGTTTACGCTAAGGTCGTAAAACTGGACTTGACCTGTACATGTCACTGAGTCCGGAGTAGCGAAGTAGGCAATCGGTTTGTTGACGTTGGCCACGAGGCTGATACCTAGATCAACGGCTTGGCCATACTCCGGGGTGCTACAAACGGTTGGTATGGGTGAAGCTACGTTGTCGGACTGGATCCGGATGCGTAAGACGGTATCAGTCTTGGCAATCGCTGATGGGACGATACTACCAGTGTGGACCTTGCGGTTATCGCTGCTGAAGGCAAGCTCGGACACAGGGTCAAAGGCTTCGTCGTTATTCCAGTCTACCCAAACCCGAACGTTTTCGTTGACATTGACGGCCGTCGTAACTGAGATGCTGAATGGCGCACCAGCACTACCGACCAATACCTGAGCACACTTAAAATTGCGATATCCGGCAGTAGCTCCTCCGCCCTGCACGGATAATGTCCCCCCTAGGGTCACGTTTGAAATACCAGTGCCAAAGGCTCCTGCAAGTGGGTTAGTGGCAGTCCCGGGTACACATGTTGGGGTCTGGCTGCAAACTTGGGCTAGGCTCCCGATGGGCCTTAGCATTATCAGACTGCAGAAGGCAAGTACCCACCACAACGGTTTTGAAAATGTATGTCCTAAAGCGTTCGGGGTTAACCCTAATCGTGTAGTGGTATTGGTCATGACCAAAGCTGGAGCTATTTCTGGATAAGCAATCAGGACAGGTAACAATCCGCCAAACTGCTATTGGTGTAAGGTTACAAATATATCTGTTAGATGGGGAAGTACTGGCTTTTTGGACCAATTAATCATAATTTAACCGCCATCGACCACGATGTTTGCCCCGTCTGTCGGCAGCGATTAACATAGTTAAGACCAAAAAAGAGGGTCAATGGTTGCCCATTTAGGCAAAATAAATCTGGATCAGGTAGCGCATAAGCAACCTGTTTTGCACAGCATAACCAGATATCACAAGCTAGTAAGATAGCCAGTTGCCATAACGAACAAATCTGCATAAGACCATGTAGTCGCTCCTGATAAACAAATCCCTGTCAGCAGACAAGCTAAACACCTGGGGCAATATCTTGTCTCCTTCATGCATTTCAGAGCCTAATTTCCTACATTAGTGGTAGCAACCTATGAGCAGGACGGACGTTTTGGCTCGGATAAGCCTGACTCTAGATACGGTGTTTTGGTAGTCCAATCTACATCTGCTTGATGTGTCACTAGTTCTACTGACTTTAGTTTCGGTCTTCTACCCTACCTTCGACAGTTCGTCCATCTACATTCCCTATCCTATTCATAACCAGATCAATGACACAAGCACTACCAGCCATGGCTCCGAAACTTGGCAGCTTTGTAAAGGCCCTGCTTTCCTTTGGCCTAACGATGACCTTAATACAGACCATGGTGATGGCCCAAACGGCATATACCCCTCTCAGGCTAAGCGGGTTCAACCATGACGGCATTGCCAACGGCGTGACCCCTGGCGGGACAGTTAGGCAAGCCGGACTCAGCACCACCACAACGCTCGACAACCCCAGCTTTAGCTCTTCAGTGCTCTATGGGAAGGACTTCCGCGGGGCGGTCAATAGCAGTACTGCCCCACCCTTTGGACTACCTACGGATGGTTTTCTGATCGCGAACCAGAATAATTTTACAGACGTGTACCGCACGGCTCCGTTCGAAGGACCGAACATTGCCGTCCTCACTGGCGCCGACTCGATTGACCTTATTGTGGCCCCAAGTCAACCAGCCAATAAGGTCAATTTGTTGGTTTTCAGCTCCGAAGGTGCTTCGGTGCTGCGGGCTAGGTTGTTCTTTGACGGCGGGGCAACGGACAGTAGCTATTTCGCTCCGATCACGATTGCTGACTGGTTTCTGGCGGCCAACACAAACGTCCTCAATCGGATCGGGCGCGTAAGCCGGAACACGGACCAGTTTAGCGGCACAGCCACCAACCCGCATCTGGACCGTGCCGTGCTCAACCTTGCTCCTGCCCAACAAGGGGCCTATATCAACCGCATTAGGGTGGCCAAAAACGCAGGCACATCCTATCTGATGGTCCTTGCTGCCAGTGTGGCCAATGTGCTGGATGCCCCAACGGTAGGTAACCCAAATGTACTTTCGTTCTCGGCATTTAACATCAACTGGCTGCCTAACGTGCCAAACCCGACCAACTATTATTATGAGGTAGCACGCGATTCCTTGTTTACGGACTACTTCCCTGGGAAGAAAAATGTGCGTACGACAAGTGCCAACCTCAATATCAGCAACCTGACAAACAGTGGCACTTTTGCCTACTTCCGTGTCCGGACGGAGGATGCGAATGGTGATTTCTCGGCCTTTTCGGACGCTAAGGTTGTGCAACTGCGGCCTACTTCGCTTGCTGGCAGAATGGGTGGGTCATCTCTTTTGCAGTTATTCCCTAATCCGGCCAAGGTGCATGATGGAATCCAGATCCCTACTGATGCCACGGACCTAACGGTAGTTAATAACCTAGGCCAGCTGGTGCAGTTTGCTATTATCGAGGGTCAACTGGTCATCAATACGCCAGGTCTGTATCTGGTTCGGCTCAGGAGCCAAGGTATTTGGCATCAAGGACGCATCCTGATTGATAAGCCATAAAGCTAATCAGGCAATGGAAGACCAAACAACGGGGCCTATTTGGACCTAGGTTGGTAGAAATGTACCTGTTTCCAAGTCCCTGTCCTGATGCGTCGTTGCCAATAAGCGATAAGCACACTGCCAACTATGGTAGGCACATACCAATTTAGTATGGGGACCCAGAACACATTGCTCACGACCAAAAAGGCTGTCCAGCTCGCGATCGTTGCTCCCATCGTATGGCCAACATGGCGCCCAATCCGGACCTCAGGCCCTTTGGCATTGCCGTACAGGAAACGCCACTCGGGCAGAGTCGAGAATAGGCCTACGATTAGGAAAACCAAAAGCACAATATTGATTTGGTGTAGGACCATTAGGCTATAAGCCGCTGTGCCCAACGCAACCAAAATGAACCCAATGGTGCAGGAGAGATGTAAGATTCGACTTTGGCCGATCAACCCGCTTTGCGCCAGCGCAAACCGACCTAGTGCCACTGACCATAAAGCCAAGACCCCGACAAAAAACAAAAGCAAATTGCCGTTCCAGAGACCTAGGACGATGCCTGAAAAACTGGCCACTGCAATCGAAAGGTAAAACAACTGTCCTGCCCTGATGTGCAGACGCCCTCCTTTGCCAACCACAAGCGGTACCAATCCGACCAACAAGGCAACCGCGCCCATCATGATATGGACCCATCGTAACGCAACCTGTATTGTCGTTATTGTTTGATCAGTCATCGGGATAGGCCAAAGATTTAGAAGACGAAAAAAACCGAAAAAAAGGCTTGTCAGTGGCACTAATTTAGTCATTTTGCGGTTGCTGCCAATAAGCCCAGTGCCACAGTCGTGGATACAGCCATCCGTGGCAGCTTTAATCCACCATGATGCCCGAAATCGAATTTCTGAAGCAGGCCCTGCCTAACGCTCATACCGTCTATCTGATTGCGGCCATAGACGAAATCAAACTATACCTCACCGAGCCTAAAGCCCTTGAGTTCGCCCGTACACATCTGGACCTTAATGATGGGGTGGCCCACCTCAACCTTCTGGACCACCAACTTTACTTTGTGCTGGTACCTAACGAGACCTATTCACAAGAAGAAGGACTGGAGTACCTACGCAAAAAGGGTTATGATATCAGCAAGAACCTAGCCTACTACAAGGCCAAGGCCGTCCAGCTGGTCACAACCTCTGGTGATACCAAACCGCTCATCGCCTTAGCTGAAGGCTTGGCATTGAGCAACTATCAATTCCTGAAATACAAAAGCGATAAAACAAGCAAGTCGCTCCATAGCATCACGATCACTGGCCCAGGGCTTTCGGCCAAACATGCCGAGGATCTGTACACTGTCATTGAGGCCGTGTTCAAGGCGCGCGATTTGGTCAACGAACCTGTGATCTACCTCACAGCCGAGCAACTGAGCCATGAGATTGGCGACTTGGCCGATCAATATGGTTTCAGCCTAGAGGTGCTGGAGAAGAAAGATATTCAGGCCTACAAAATGGGGGGACTTTTGGCCGTCAACGAGGGCTCGCCAAATCCACCGACGTTTAACATCTTAGAGTATAAACACGCCAAGGCTGCCAATACCCACCCGATCGTCCTGATAGGCAAGGGTGTGGTCTATGACACCGGTGGGCTGAGCCTAAAGCCAACCCCTGGTAGCATGGATAGCATGAAGTGCGACATGGCAGGCGCAGCGGCTGTCATCGGGACATTTATGGCAGTGGCCAAAGCCCAGCTGCCGATCCATCTGGTAGGGCTGATCCCTGCGACAGAAAACCGCCCTGATGGCAATGCCATTACGCCTGGCGATGTCATCACGATGATGTCTGGAAAAACGGTAGAGGTCTTGAATACTGATGCCGAAGGTCGCCTTATTTTGGCTGACGCCCTGCATTTTGCCGAGCGCTACGAACCGAGCCTGATCATCGATTTGGCGACCCTTACAGGGGCAGCTGCTCGTGCGATCGGCAAGGAGGGAATCGTCTTTATGGGCACAGCTGATGCCGACACCAAGGCACAGCTAACAGAGGCAGGCATGCAGACCTGCGAGCGTCTGGTCGAGTTCCCACTCTGGCGCGAGTACGAAGACTACATGAAAAGCGACATCGCTGATCTCAAAAACATCGGCCCAGCAGAAGCAGGCGCCACAACTGCAGGTATTTTCCTGAAACATTTCACGACCTACCCTTGGCTCCACCTCGATATCGCTGGCCCAGCGTTCAAAGAAGGTGGCGAGTGGAACTACCGTGGTAAAGGGGGCACAGGCATTGGCGTAAGGCTTTTGTGTGAGTTCCTGAACGAGTTTGTAGGTTAAGCTTATTCTTCCTTACTGATGCGTATCCCAAGGGTATAGATTTCTTCTATACCCTTGTTTTTTAATTTGATTGGGCTGAGCCGATATCTATTGCTGACCAAATAGGTACTTGGACCTAAATTTGTAGTCCGATAAACATCATGGGAGCATATTGGTCTGTACACCTCGGCATCTTTTAATGTTGCGTTGAGGGTTAACCAGACCATGACTGATCACCCTAACGATCGGCCAGGAATCCAAACACGAAAAACAACCCCACTTTTTCACCTCCAGATCACGACGATGAATATCGGAATTAGCCAAGACAGCCTCACTGGTGTTAGCCAGATCCTGAACGCGCTGCTCGCAGACGAAAATCTGCTCTATATCAAGACCCGCAACTACCATTGGAACGTAACGGGTATCCATTTCCATGACCTCCACAAATTCTTCGAGAGCCAATATGGCGAACTTGAAGGCATTATTGACGAGGTTGCAGAACGCTCGCGCAAGCTGGGTCAACCAGCGGAGGCAGGCCTCGCCACCTTCCTGAGCAAAACACGCCTAGCTGAGGACACCATACCGGTTACCTCCTCCAAAACAATGCTCCAGAACTTGCTGGACGACCACGAGCTCTTGTGCCGCCTCATCCGGGCCGATATCACGATCGTGCAGGACAACTTTGTCGATGTAGCCACTGCTGACTTCTTGACAGGACTCCTTGCCTCGCACGAAAAAATGGCCTGGATCTTGCGCTCCATTTTAGCCTAGCCACTCATTGCTTTTGCAATACCTGAATAAACCACACTTACATTTGAGACAGTATCCTAAATCCCTTTAGCCTTAACAACCCCCATTTATCCCCATGACCCTAGTCAGGAAACCCGCACCACAGTTTGATGCCCCAGCCGTTATCAATGGTGACGAGATCGAAGAGAATTTCACCTTGGCTCAGTTCAAGGGCAACAAGTATGTCGTGTTGTTCTTCTACCCAAAGGACTTCACGTTCGTATGCCCTACAGAGATCTTTGCCTTTCAGGAAAAATTAGCCGAGTTTGAGTCACGTGGAGTGCAAGTGATCGGTGTCAGCACCGACTCAGAAGATACCCACATGGCATGGCTTGCCACACCAAAGGACAAAGGTGGTATCCATGGCGTAACTTATCCGCTCGTTGCTGATACAGCCAAAACCATTGCCCAAAACTATGGTGTGTTGGGTGGCGAATACAGCTACAACGACGAAGGTGATGTCATCTTTAATGGTGTACCAGTCGCACTGCGTGCCACTTTCTTGATCGACAAGGACGGGATCGTGCGCCACAGCACCATTAATGACCTGCCACTTGGCCGCAACATTGACGAAATGATCCGCTTGGTTGATGCCTTGCAGTACACCGAGGCCAATGGTGAAGTCTGCCCAGCCAACTGGGAGAAAGGCAAGGAAGCCATGTCGGCTACCCGCGAGGGTGTCGCTAGCTACCTAGCTTCGCACTAAGCCAGAGGGATTTGCCCTTCAGGATTACCAATTAGAGATGGCACCCGCAGCGTATGTGGGTGCCATTTATTTAGTATGAGTTACCCAGTACATTATAAACGTCCAGATCTGTTTCTAACCTTAGCCTCGCAGCCAGTCCAGTAGTTCTTGGTGCAACTTGCCCTCTACAGTCCTGACTGTGTTGACCCAATCATTGGCACTATCGTCATCCGTACCATCGGTGATGTACTTAAAGGCCGTAAAAGGCAGGGAATGTGCTTGGCAGACAGCCGCAAGGGCATAACCTTCCATGTCTACCACTTCATATTGATTGGCTGTGGTCAAGAACTGGTCGCCAGAATGTAAGTGCTGCTTACCATCTGATAGGCCTAGTTGGGCTAATGGTTCGGCAAATTGAAATTGTGGCTGCTGTGGGAACAAATGAGCCAAAGGCCCTAAATCAAAATCATGCTGGCTGAACTGCCCGCAGTGTGCAACGGTGCCACGTGGCAAGAGGGCACTACCCGCACTGCCGACATTCACAACAAGCGAGGGCCATTGCCCAGCCTTATGCAGCCGCAACAAAAGGGCGCTCAAGTTGGCAGCCGACCTTACCTTACCAATACCAACATGGGCCAATTGCCAAGGCGTTTGGACTTTGAACTCATCAGGCAGGGCAGCTAAGACTAATACGTTTGCTAGATCAAGTCCCATTATGCCTCCTTTTGGTTGTCAGAGATCGCATTCAATACCCAAGCCCTAAACTGATCGCCACGGTCTTCGTAATTACGGAATAGGTCAAAACTGGCGCAAGCAGGGCTTAGCAGAACTACGTCCCCATTGGTGGCATGGCCATTTGCAGTTTCCAAGGCAGCTTGCAAAGAGTGGGTAGCCGTCTTTCGGATAGCAGCAAAACGGTCGTCCTGATCGAAGAACGTGTGTAGAGGGGCATTGTCTATCCCCATATAGACCAAGGCCTTAACCTTGTGCTGGACGAGGTCAGCAATCTGATTGTAATCATTTCCTTTGTCTACCCCACCAAGGATTAGGACAATGGGCTGCGCAAAACTGCTGAGGGCATAATAGACGGAGTCCACATTGGTGGCTTTGCTATCGTTAACCCAAGTGGCACCATACAGCACACCCACCTCCTCAAGGCGGTGGGGTGCATTTCGGAACGTCGGGAGGGCAGCCAATATCTGCTCGTTGCTGAGGCCCGCCTCGATCGCTGCCGAAATGGCCGAAAGCATATTGAGGTAGTTGTGCTGGCCTTTTAGTGGCAACAGTCCCTGCGGTATCACCAAATCCTGATCAGGCAAATGCAAGGCAGCTTCGGCATAGTAGCCATGCCACTTAGGATTTGTGCCTAGGCCGACCTGCAGCACTTTGGCAGGGGTATTGGTATGGGCCAATCGGTCGGCCACGGCAGGGCTTGCCTCCGGGCAGACGATCAGGACATCCGTACTGCGCATGTTCTGCAATAGCCGAAACTTGGAGGCAGCATAGAGGTCAAATTGGTATTGGTAGCGGTCCAGATGGTCAGGGGTGATGTTGAGCAAGATGCCGATATCAATACGGCTTTGTGTCATACCATCTAGCTGGAAACTGCTGAGCTCCAGCACATACCAATCCTGCTCGTCAGTGATGACTTGGGCTGCTAGGCTATGCCCTACATTGCCCGCCAAACCCACCCGATAACCTGCCTCCTTAAGCAAATGATAGGTCAGTAATGTCGTGGTGGTTTTGCCATTGCTGCCCGTGATCCCGATGATCTTGGCATTGGTATATCGCAACGCAAACTCGATTTCGGAAATGACTGGTGTCCCTTGAGCGACCAAAGCCTTGATCAGCGGAACCTTGTCCGGAATGCCCGGGCTTTTGACGACTTCGTGTGCCGCTAGTATGATGTTTTCGTTATGCCCACCTTCTTCAAACGGAATACCTAATGCTTGCAATTGCTGCCTGAAGTGTGGCGAAATAGGGCCATTATCACTGACAAAAACACGCAAACCCTTGGCTTGGGCAAGCCGTGCGGCACCTACACCACTTTCGGCAGCGCCAAGGACGACCAAATCAAAAACTGTCAGCATTCGTAAAAAAGAGGGTGTATTATTAGTTAAACCAAGTGCAAGGTAGGGCAAAGGGTGGCAGACCCGCAAAAAATAGCTTAATTAGCGGACTGCTTTGACATTGCCACCTGACCAAACGTCCGGACGGCAGGTCCTTGCCTCCATCGGCAGGCACTAGGCACGTTGATATAACCGACTTTTTTGCTATGACCCCCACCTTCAACAAAACAAAAATTGTTGCCACCATTGGCCCAGCTAGCAACACCAAGGAAACTCTAAGGCAGCTCATTTTTGCCGGGGTGGATGTGTTCAGGCTCAATTTTTCGCACGGCTCGCACGACGATCACCAAAAAGTGATCGACTTCATCAAGGAGCTGCGCAACGAAACTGGCACCCATGTAGCAATGCTTCAGGACCTGCAAGGGCCCAAAATTAGGGTACAGGTCGTGCAAGATGGTGGTGTCAAGATCAACTCTGGGGACCGCCTCACAATCACGATCAAAGAGGTACTAGGCAATGCTGAGATTGTTAGCACAAGCTACCAAGGCCTGCCTAATGACGTAAAACCCAATGACCGCATTCTGGTAGATGATGGGAACCTCGAGCTACGTGTCATCGAGACCACAGAGACCGATGTCTTGACAGAGGTTATCCACGGTGGGATGCTCAAAAGCAAAAAGGGCATCAACCTACCTAACAGCAACGTATCGGCACCTAGCCTGAGCGAAAAAGATTTTGAGGACCTCATGTTTGGCCTCAAGAACGATGTTGACTGGGTTGCCTTGTCGTTTGTCCGGACCGCACAGGATATCATCAGCCTGCGCGAAATCATCCTGAACCACAACAAACACACCAAAATCGTCGCCAAGGTCGAGAAGCCTGAAGCCATCACCAACCTAGAGGCCATCGTCGAGGCAACAGATGCTGTGATGGTAGCCCGCGGTGATCTAGGCGTTGAAATCCCGGGAGAGCTTGTTCCGCTGATTCAGAAGCGCATGATACGACTCTGCAATGCAGCAGCCAAACCGGTCATCGTCGCTACCCAGATGCTGGAGAGCATGATCAAAAATCCACGCCCGACCCGTGCCGAAACCAACGACGTAGCCAATGCCGTCCTCGATGGTGCTGATGCCGTTATGCTTAGTGCCGAAAGTGCTGCTGGTGACTTCCCGATCTTGTCAGTTGAGACCATGGTCCGGATCATTTCGGCCGTAGAGTCCGAAAGTGAGCTGGTCTATAACCACCACTACAAAGTCGATACCGAAGAGGTGGACAACCACTTCCTGAGCGATAATGTGATCCACACAGCCTGTATGATGGCCAAAGGATCCAATGCCAAGGCGATTGCGAGCCTAACGGGCACCGGTTACAGCGCCTTCCAGATCGCTAAGTACCGCCCTAAGGCAGACATCTATATCTTCACCCGTCACCATCACCTGATGAGTCGGTTGAGCCTCGTGTGGGGTGTCCGCAGCTTCTACTTCGAGCGCAAAAACGACGCTGAGACCACCTTCAAAGAGATCGAGAACGTCCTGAAAGAGCGTGGCCTTGTCAAACCAAACGACGCTTTGGTGAACATTGCCAGCCTGCCAAACGACCAAAGCAAACACGCCAATACCGTTAAGCTCTCTCGTATCAGCTAGTCTGACCATTCGCTACACATCTTATCCAACAAAAAACCTCAATAGGACTATCCTGTTGAGGTTTTTTAGTTTGGTCGGATATATGCAATGCGGTAGGTCCTACCCTATTTGGCTTTGTAGCCAGTGTCTGGCATACTAGTGCTTAGGGTCTAGACAATGAACAGATCATAGGCGTTTGGCCATCTCCCAATGCTGGATCTCGTCAAACAGGAGGTAGCTTTTGGCAGTAATGTGGTAGCCTAGCTTTTCGTAAAACGGAACGGCATTTTGCCTTGCGTGCAGGATCATTTTGGTGGCACCCAAAGTTCGTGCATGGTCCTCCAGATGCTCCATGATAAAGTTGCCAACCCCGAGGCCTTGGGTCTCAGCGGCGACAGCCATAAACCGCACTTGCCCTTCGGTGGCCGAGTTTAGGTGCAAACGCCCTACGCCAATCAGGTTACCCGCTGCCGAAAAAGCCGCAGCATGGTAGGCCGTTTCGTCATCCTCCGATCTTTCGGTACCCTTTACTTGGCCCCAAGGCTTACGCAGCACATCATGCCTGAGCTGGTAATAAGCCTCCATCTCGGCAGGTTTCGGTGGGCGTATGGTAATCGACATGCGTTCAGGTTTGGAGTTTGTAGGGACTAAATTTAAGGCAAAAATGGGCCAAAATTTGGACAATCAGGCAATGGAGTTCAAAAGCCTGAAATTACGAGCAGGTTTACGTAACGATAGGAACCAGTGCCTTTGCCGACTTGCCACCTCGGCGGAGGTATTCGGCCAACATCAGGTCATAGACTTGGGTCCTGAGTGCTGCCACTTGGCCTGCTTTCATTCCTGCGGTGTTGATGGGGTCCAGCAAGTAGATATCAATAGGGCCAGGGCTGAGATTAAAGCTCCCTTTGGCCCTTAGGCGGGCAGCCGAGCCAACGATGACCATGGGCACAATCGGGCACTGGGCATCAACTGCGATGCGGAAGGCCCCATCAAAAAAAGGCTGCATCGGCTCTGTGGTCACATTCATAGAGCCCTCAGGGAAAATCAAGATCGAAACGCCGTTCTGGATTTGCTGCTGCATCTGGATCATGCTACGGCGGCGGCTTTCGGGGCTTTGGCGATCCACCAATACCACGACATAGCGGTAGATAAACCCGAAAATCGGCACCTTAAGCATCTCAACCTTGCCGAGGGGCTTCATAGCACGAGGCACAGCGGCCACAGCAGCAGGCGTATCCATAAACGAGTTGTGGTTGGCGCAATAGATACAGGCCTTGAGCCCCTTGATCTTTTCTCGCCCATGCACCCTAAACCTTATCCCCCCATTAGGAAACACAAAGTGCAGGCCCCATAGCCGCATAAAGTAGTAGCTGATATGGCTGCCGTACTTGAGGCCAATGGCGTAGGGCAGGACCATAAAGGGCAACAGCACCAGCATCACCACCGTGAAGATGAACAAGGACCAATACAGATACAGCTTAAGGAAGATGGACTTCATGGGGCAAAGATAGGGGGTATGGGGGTATGGGCCATTTCCAACTTGTCTTAGCGCCTCTCACCCCCAACAAAAACGCCCCAGCATAACCGGGGCGCTTTGGTATAATCCTGATATATCCACTTCGTCAATCAAAACACTTACTTTACTCAGGTACTAGATGGTTACCTTTAGGTAGGTAGTATCGGTGCTGAGGCCTGTAAAAATCCCACAGGCGTTCAGGATGGTGGTTGAGGGGTTGACCAATGACTGTGAGGAGTTGGAACTTACACGGAACAAGGCGGCATTCATGATCCCCTATCCCAACTGCGAGGTTTGCTGTATGCCCAGCTTGGTCAGGACCATGACCTTGTACTGCTCGCCAACTGGGAGCCAGTTTTGCCCCAACCTGATTTGGCTTCGTTTGACGCTATCGACGTAGGCCACGTTCACGATGTAAGACCGGTGGATCCGGACAAATTGATCAGGGTGCAACAACTCCTCAATCGTCTTAAGGTTCATCTGGGTGAGCAAAGGATGCTGGCGGCCGGTGATGAATATCTTGATGTAGTCCTTCATGGCCTCGATGTACTGGACCTGATCTAGCACCACTTTTTGTTCCTGATAGTCGGCCTTCACGAAGATGAAAGGGGCTTGGCTTAGGCTAGTTTTTGCTGGAGCTGAGTCGGCTACGACGGCAACTGGTGTAGGCACAGCCATCGGTAGCAATCGAGTCTGGACCTTGAGGATGGATGCCATTAACCTGTCAAACTTGACTGGTTTGAGTAGGTAGTCCACCACATCAAGATCATAACCCTGAAGGGCATAATTGGGGTAAGCCGTCAAGAAAATGACCAGTGGTTTGTGCGCTAATAGTTTGATGGACTCGATCCCTGTCAGGCCTGGCATCTGGATGTCGGTGATCAGCAGGTCGGGCTTAAGGTTCTGGATGTGCTGCAGAGCCACAATCGGGTTGCTGGACTTGCCCACCAACTTGATGTCAGGTATCCGGCCAAGATCATCTTCCAGCAGGTCTAGGGCTAATGGCTCATCATCAAGGATAAAGGTCGTTATCATATAGTAGTGGGGTCGGGATATGTTGGTGGTGGTAAATCAATAGGATAACCCAAACTAGGACTGGGTTCGGATGCCTTGTTTCCGGTCAACTAAGCAATTGGGATGGATATGAGCAGTCATTTGCTGGCTAGTGATTTGTGGTGCAGTTGCAAACAAATCAACTAAGGGGAATGAAACCTCGGCAACATAGCCATCCGTACGCATCTCGGTCCGGAGCTCGTAGTTGTCCTTGAAGTGTAGCTCAAGCCGCCGTTTCAGATTGAGCAGGCCTACCCCACCTTGTTGGCCCGCCAAGTTGCTGGACTGACCAGAAGCTGCATTCCAGACCCTGAACGTAAACCAATTGCCATCGAGTATAATCTCCATGGTGGACTCCAAAGTTGTGGTACTATCAGCTCCATGTTTGAAGACATTTTCTACCAAAGGGACCAGCAACATAGGTGGCAACAACCACCTACTGGCCTCTGGCATATTGGCTAGGCTAATCCGGGCCTCTGGTGGTAGGCGCAACTGCTGCAGGCTAACCAAGTTACTGATGTAGTCCAGCTCCTTATCAAGCCCTATGAGGCTAGCTTCGCTATCGTAGACCACGTATCGCAACAACTCCGAGAGGCGCAAAACCACATCTTCTGAGTCGGAAGATCCCTTACGGATGAGTGAACGCAGGTTGTTAAGCGTATTGAACAGGAAATGTGGACTCAGCTGTGCCTTTAGCAAGGCCAACTCCGACTCTAGTTGCTGGTTGGCAATATCCATGGACTGCTGGCGCTGCTCACCCCAAGCCCTTGAAAAGCTAGTGGCAGTGGATAAGGCCAAAACCATCACGATACTGATTGTATGACGGGTCAGAAGGATGGGACCAAACACTGATACGTTCCGCGTAGCAAAGTCAAGCTCGGGGAAATACTGCATCACTAGCAAGAGCACCATCGTATTGAGCAATACAGACCCAACAGTGATGAAGGCATACTGGACACGTTTGTTCCGGTTTTCGTTCTGCAAAAACTTGGGGATCGCCCAGTTGGTCTGGCTATAAAACAGACCCATCATCACAAAAATATTGACGATCTCGAGCGTAAAAAAGCCTTCACCAGAGATAAGCTCAATAGGAGGCGGGGCAAAAAATGTCGGGTCTTTGCCTTCAATACGGCTGATGGCTACCTTCCGGATGAAGGTGGGCCCAATGCTGGCGAGCAAAAACAACAACCAAGCCACCACATGGAAAATGAGGTACCAACGGGCGCGAGGCACTGGCTTTGACAGATGGGCAGAAGGTGGCATGCGTATCTAGACTCCGGATAAATGGGGCTATGCCCTAGCAAGCTATCACGATCTGCCGAAATGCAAACACAGGTTATGCCGTCAACCCACAATATGCCTACCAAAAACAGCATTTTGCCGACCAAGAGGCGCACTACCCAAAGCCATAAATGATTGTGCAGACCAGAGACAATGCCCTAAAAAACCAAAGCCACCCCTCTGTGAAAAAGGATGGCTTTGTTTGAATGTAATCGGATGGGTGATTGGCTTAGCTTGCGACTGAAACCTTGACCTATCGACTGCGTTTTTTGAATTTATTGTACGTATAGTTTCCCCGATCCTGGTAGGGCGTCGCTACTACCTTCTTGAAGTATGCTTCTGGGTTATAGATCTCGTGACCATAGCCATTCGCATAGTCGTCATTGTAAACATGGCGATTTTCAGCTACAGCCTCGAAATAGGCAGCCGGATTTCGAATTTTGTCGCCCCTCCCATTGTAGAATGAGCCATTGTTGCCCCAGTTGTTGGTTCGCTTGTAGGTCATCGTGTTCTGCGTTTTGACCTTACAAACATCGGCCAGACTCAAAATCTGCAAAACAATAAATATGTCAAACGGCCAAGTACCTCCACAATTTCAGCTATTGGCGGGACTAAAGGAAAAAAGGGACCACTTCCATGCGGAAGTAGTCCCTTCGATAAATTAATAAAGACCTAAGCTTAGCTTGCGACTGAAACCTTGACCCTTTTGCCTTTGATCTGGTTATTGTTCATGGCTGAGATGACTTTGTCTGCCAGTGCTTGTGGCACATCGACAAAGCTATGCTCGTCATGGATGGCAATATGGCCAATGCGATTGCCTGGTAGGCGGGCCTCGCCAGCAATGGCACCAACGATGTCTCCTGGGCGCACACGGTCTTCATGACCAATGCTCAGCATCAAACGGCTCATCGGCTCCGAGTCGGCACGTGGGCCACTAGGGCTTGGGCGTGGTCCGCGGTCAGTGAACGAGCGACCACCTGGGTTGTCGAAATTGCGGCCTGGGCCACCATATCCACGGTCTCCACCACGGTCGTTGCCGAAGCTGCGGCCGCCACGGTCTCCACCACGGTCAAATTTGCCACGTTTGTTGCCATAGCTACCACCGCTATCACGGTCACGGAAGCTGCCGCCACCGCTTGCACGGTCATCACGTCCACCTTTGTCGGTTTCGTTGAGGTCACGGTCTTGATCTAGGTTTGGCGGGTTGCCGATGTAGGTCTGGAGCAGGGTTGCAACCAGATGCGTTACATCAGGGTTCTCAGCGATAAGGCGCTCGGCCATATCATAGTGCTGCGTAATGAAATCATTGAGGCCCAAGGAGCTGATTTCCTGAATGGTGCTATCTTGTTTCTGGACCCAAAGCTCGGCAAGGCTAGGTACGGTAACGGCTTCCATCTGCGTCTTGGTGTAGCGCATGATGTCCTTCAACCGGCCCCAATCACGTCCGCTAACGAATGTGATCGAGATACCACTTTTGCCAGCACGGCCAGTACGGCCAATGCGGTGTACGTAGTACTCCTCGTCCATTGGTACATCAAAGTTGATGACACCATCGACACTGTCAACATCGATACCACGAGCGGCAACATCAGTTGCAACCAGCATCTGCAGCTGTCCGTTCCGGAATCGGGTCATGACGGTGTTACGCGCATTTTGGCGCATATCACCATGCAGACCTTCGGCTGTACCACCAGCGACGATGACCTGCTCAACGAGCTCGTCAACACCACGTTTGGTATTACAGAAAACTAACAGGCGCTTTAGGTTATAGAACGATACCAAACGCATCAATGACTCGTGCTTGTACCGGCCTTTGACCTGTACATACAGTTGTTTGATGTTCGGGGTCGTTAGCTCAGACCTTGCGATCTTGACCTGTACGGGATTGCGTTGGTATTGTTTGGTCATGGCCAGAATCTCTGGGCTCATGGTTGCGCTGAAGAGGACCGTCTGGCGATACTCTGGCGTCTTGTGCATGATGAGCTCGATGTCCTCGCGGAAGCCCATGTCAAGCATTTCGTCGGCTTCGTCCAGGATGAGGGTATGAATCTCTTCCAGATGGAGGGTATGACGCTCGATGTGATCGATTAGCCTGCCAGGTGTGCCGACCACGATGTGGGCACCACGTTGGAGGAACTTGATCTGGCGCTCAATGCTGTCACCACCATAAACGGCAGCGACCCGGAGGCCACGCAAAAACTTACCCATCTTTTCCAGCTCACCAGCTACCTGAACGGCAAGCTCGCGAGTTGGGCACATGATAAGACCTTGTACGTGCATCTTGGATAGATCCAGACGCTCAAGCAATGGCAGCCCAAAAGCTGCGGTTTTGCCAGTGCCCGTTTGGCTCTGGCCTAATAGATCCTGTCCTTCAAGAAGTGTAGGGATGGCTTGCGCCTGAATTGCGGATGGGGAAACGTATCCCATCTCGGTGAGTGCCTCAAGAATAGGAGCTGAAAGTCCTAACTCGGCAAAAGTGACTGTTGGAGTCATGCAGATAAATGCGTACGGCCAGCGGGAAAAATACCGACGAAAACCTACCCAGGTTACCTACCTGATAGTTACCACCCTGTCCGTATGACGAAAGTAATAACTAAGCTGCGCCAGCCATTGCGGGTGCAAAGGTAGGCATATTAGCTGGATAAAATTGAATTATCAAGCACATCTGTAACAATATTCGCAAAACCTAGGAAGCCAACAACAGTCCTCCGCCTACCCAGCTACACCTACGCAGAGAGCATTACGGTCTAAATA
>CANHWS010000013.1 GCA_947464365.1 Cytophagaceae bacterium
AGCTCCCAAGCCATACCAGCCATTACATCGACAGCATCAGCGCCACCGACACCGATAGCGATCATGCCTAGGCCACCTGCGTTTGGCGTGTGCGAGTCTGTTCCGATCATCATGCCGCCAGGGAAGGCGTAGTTCTCTAGAACGACTTGGTGAATAATACCAGCACCTGGCTTCCAGAACCCGATACCATATTTGTTAGAAACCGAGGCTAAGAAATCATAAACCTCCTTGTTGGTATTTTTGGCTACCTCTAAGTCAGTATCAGCACCCACTTTTGCCTGGATCAGGTGATCACAGTGCACAGTGCTAGGGACGGCGACCTTAGCTTTACCAGCAGACATAAACTGAAGTAATGCCATTTGGGCCGTTGCGTCTTGCATTGCAACACGATCCGGAGCAAAATCCACATAAGTCTTGCCACGCTCGAAGGCTTCTTTGGCCTCACCGTCAAAGAGGTGAGCGTACAAAATTTTCTCAGAAAGTGTCAGCGGACGGCCAACTGCCGAGCGGGCAGCGGCAATGCGGGCGGGCATCTGGGCATACAAGCCCTTTATCATCTCTATATCAAAAGCCATAAGCGGATTAGGTTGATATGAATGGGGAAAAATTAGGTGACATGATGTTGGTAACGTCTGGTATGGATTTCCTAGCCATGACCTAAGGACGCCCCTGACCGACACTTGTGAAGACCGTTATGGTCGCAGGATCGGATTTGGGTGCCCAAAAGTAGGAAAAATGCCTGCACCAATGACCACAAAATCTGGATTTAGATTATGCAATAAGCGGCAAGGGGTCGGGTTTTCTTTCCTACTTTTGCCTTTTGGCAAGTAAGGGTTGGCATTGTCGACCCCTACACGGCCCGCTTGTTACATCTGAGGCACCCTATCCCCTAAGCATGACCTATCCTAAAGGTAAACTTATCGCCATCGGCGGCAACGTAGATAAAGGCACTGATCCAGAAGGTGCTGCCAACTATCACGTGGTCAACTTCTTTAGCTCTGGTATTCTGAAGCGGATCATAACCGAAAGTCGTAAAGGCATTGACTCTCAGATAGAGGTCATCACGACTGCAAGCATGATCCCGGAAGAAGTTGGCAAGAGCTACGAAGAGGCATTTAGGCGCCTAGGATGCCCCAATGTAGGCCAACTACATATCCGGAATCGGGAGGATGCTCAACGTGCCGAATACGTCGAACGAGTAGCCAAGGCTGATACTGTTATGTTCACTGGAGGCAACCAGCTACGACTAAGCAGCATCTTTGGTGGGACAGAAGTAGCCCGGACGCTCAAGCGCAAGTACCAACAAGAGGTCTTTCTGATCGCTGGTACAAGTGCTGGTGCAATGGTCATGAGCAACCCTATGATCTATGGCGGCGAAAGCCATGAGTCTTTGATGAAGGGCGAAGTCCACATCACGACCGGCCTTGGGCTGATAGAAAACGTGATTATAGATACCCATTTTGTCAAACGAGGTCGGTTTGGTAGACTCGCACAGTCTGTTGCGGCCAACCCAGGCTGCCTTGGCATCGGTCTAGGTGATGACACTGGGGTCTTGATCCAGAACGGGCACCACATCGAAACGGTCGGCAGTGGTCTTGTCCTGATGTTTGACGGACACAGTATTGGCCATACCAATATTGCTGATCTACCTGAGGGCTACCCTATAGCCATCGAGAATTTGATCGTCCACGTTTTAGCCAAGGGTTACATGTATGATATCGAATCTCGCAAGTTTATCCCTACCCTAGAGCCCGTCATTGACGATGCTGATTAATTCAGCTGTCAGTCACGATCTCATTCCAAGCCCACCCTATTGTATCGAAGTGCCTTTGTGCCAAATTTTATCCTCGCCATAAGTTAACATCACTAAGCCAAAATGGCTGGTATCGGGTCTCGCAATTCAGAAAATCAGGCGACTATTGGCATCAAGAAGCCACGTCATGCCCACAGGCCGAAGCCGCAATGGTTGCTTTTGCTTGAGGACAAGCGCGCCATCAAGTCTGTCGGGATGCTGGAAGTGATAGGTTCCTTACTCCTGATTCTGGCCTGTATTTCTTACCTGTTCACAGGGGTTGAGGATCAGAGTTTTATCCTAGGGACAAGCACCGCACCCTATAGCGAAGTGGCCAAAGACACCGAAAACTGGATAGGCATCATTGGGGCTTATTGTTCGCATTGGTTGCTTTATACCGGCATCGGTATAGGGGCCTTTCTGCTCCTTGTCATTGTTCTGATCCATGGAGTCAAGACCCTGTTCAAGATCGAAAGCATCAACATACGGTCGGTCAATAACTTCTGTTTGTTTTGGGCCTTTTGGCTTTCAATCACGCTTAGCTTCTTGTTTCTGGTCACTGACATTGACGTGTCATACACCTATCTAGGCGGATCAATCGGATACGAGCTTGCGGTTTTCTTGTTCGGACTCGTCGGTTGGGGCTTACCAGTCTTGATTTTAGTGGCTGCTGTGCTGCATTTTGTCTGGTATTTTGGGATGGTAAGTTGGCCAAACCTATGGGGCAGCCAACAGTTAACAGAACCTGGACCAGACCTCGAAGTAGTCCCAGAGGTAGGCAAACCAAGGGTAAGATCTAGCACCAACGTTGGTCGTAATAAGTCACGTTTAGATGATGACGTTGATACCGAGGAGGACGATACAGACGATTTAGACCAAGACGATATTGAGGTGGTTGATCCTTTCGGATCAGGGGAGGAAGGCAGTATGGTGGACAAGTTTGGGCATGGCAACGGAGCCAATGCCCAAAGTTATAGCTCAAACGCCGAGCCAGCTTCTACCCTATTTACCTACGAGCGTCCTGCTGGCACCCCTCCCATTAGCTTGCCATTTACGCCAAGCACCACCACAGGCCCAGGGTTTGAGATCATCAAACCTCCAGTGGTAGCCTCAGAGCCAATCCTCGAGTTTGAGGCCATCACCCGTGTCGAAAACGAACCAACAGCGCGCAAGGTCGAGAACTATGACCCTACCTTGGATCTTAGTTCCTACCAGCATCCAGTACTGCCGCTCTTGAACCAAGCGCCACAGCAAACCTTCGAGGTTGATGAGGACGAACTAGCCGCCAATAAGGACCGGATCCTAGAAACCCTAGGCAACTATGGTGTAAGTATTGCGACGATCAAAGCCACAATTGGACCAACAGTTACCCTTTACGAGATTGTTCCTGAAGCTGGTGTGCGGGTCAGCAAAATCAAGAACCTTGAGGACGATATTGCTTTGAGCCTTGCAGCCCTCGGGATCAGGATTATTGCGCCAATGCCAGGACGTGGCACAATTGGCATCGAGGTCCCAAACAAAAGGCGCGAAACGGTCTATCTGAGCTCGGTCATGACGACTGAGAAATTCATGCGGAGCACGATGGATTTGCCTATTGTCCTTGGCAAAACAATCAGTAATGAGGTAATGGTTGTCGATCTGGCCCGCATGCCTCACCTCCTGATGGCAGGTGCCACAGGCCAAGGCAAGTCCGTTGGTATCAACATCTTGTTGACGTCCCTCTTGTTCAAGAAACACCCATCGCAGCTCAAGTTGGTCTTGGTTGACCCCAAAAAGGTTGAGCTGTCAGTCTATAGCAAGATCGAGAACCACTTCTTGGCCAAGCTTCCTGGCGATGATGAGGCCATCATTACCGATACACGGAAGGTGGTCCATACGCTCAACTCCCTATGTGAGGAGATGGATACCCGCTACTTACTGCTTAAAGACGCAGGCTGCCGGAATATCAAGGAATACAACGAAAAATTCATCGAACGACGCTTATTGCCAACCAAGGGTCACAAGTTCTTGCCCTTCATTGTACTGGTGATTGATGAGCTGGCCGACCTCATGATGACTGCTGGCAAAGAGGTCGAAACACCAATTGCACGACTTGCACAGCTGGCTAGGGCTATTGGTATCCACCTTGTGGTAGCCACGCAGCGCCCCTCGGTAAACGTCATTACTGGTCTGATTAAGGCCAACTTCCCAGCTAGGTTATCCTTTAAGGTGACTAGCAAGGTCGATTCACGCACCATCCTTGATGCTGGTGGTGCAGAGCAACTTGTGGGCCAAGGCGATATGTTGCTCTCCCAAGGTTCGGAGATTATTAGGCTTCAGTGCCCATTTGTAGATACGCCAGAGGTAGAGCGCATCTGTGACTATATCGGTGGGCAAAAAGGGTATGACCAAGCATACGAGCTACCAGTAGTCGAAAGCATGGACGAGGGTGACAAAGGCGACTTTGATCCATCAGAGATTGACCCACTCTTTGCAGAGGCAGCCAGGATAATCGTCAATATGCAGATCGGGAGTACGTCTCAGCTACAACGTAAACTTAAGCTAGGCTACAACCGTGCTGGCCGATTAATGGACCAACTACAACAATATGGCATTGTGGGCGCAAACCAAGGCAGCAAACCACGCGAAGTCCTTATCGCTGAGCCAGACTTCCTTGAGGCAAGGCTGCGTGAGTTGGGGATGTAAGCGACAACCCTAACCGATTGAGATTGGTGATGATGTTTTGCGGTTTAGGGCCTCGAAAAAAGTGGCCACGGTTATTGGGATATGTTTACCTCACATCACAAAACAATCTTTGCAGATTAAGTCTTTGGCATACCTGAAGAGGTAATTGGCCAACTTTCTGTTATGTCCAAAAATGGAGAGACCTCCAGACTAAAATGGGTTCCCAGATATTGTTTGGACTTGTTATTTAAAACTAGTTATTCGCCTCCCCTTCAATGACAACCCCCTGCCGGTCAATCGAAAGCTGATTACCTGCCTCTGATTGGTCTTGAGCCAAAAGGTCGGCAAGTAGTTTGCGCGATTTGTCCGTGAATTTGGCTTGGCTTAACTCAACGTTTCGGAGGATATCCACAAGGCAGTTGACCTTACCTTCGAGCGGGTAATAGGCATTGACCAAAACCATTTTGGTATCCTTCAGGACACAATAACCACTCTTGAAGTTACCCTTCTCATATCGCAACATATAGTCGCTTTCAGCAAAAAGGTCTTCGAGCTTGTGCAAAAAATGGGGTGTGTACTTGATGACCATCAGGACTTAGGGGCTAGGCGTACTACAAAGTAGGATTCAAATTTAGGCAAAAGGAAATGACCCAGAACCGACCTTTGCAATCTGTATGCCCACCTAATACGTTGGTATGGTAGGACAGTAACAGATCAACGTGGTCAAAAAGTTGTAATTAGGCACTTAAGCTGGGCTCTTGAACTAAATTCTGCATCCTTATCAAACCAAGGGGTACCCACGAAAACCACCCAAATAGCAATCGTGGTTTGCGGCTTGCTTACTCTAGCCTTACCTTTGTCAGGACCTCGATTTCAACTTATGTCAGATACGTACGAAGCTAACAAAACGCATAAAGCAGCTACCATCAACCCTGGCTTTGTAGCCAAACTTAAGCTACGCTGGCAACTGGAGTCTAACCTGCAGGTGTTTTTGGTCCTGTTGACTTTTACACTGACTGGGAGCACGGTAGCATACCTACGCAAATCGATCTTTTTGTGGTTTGGTTTCACACCAGACACGCCATGGTATGTCAAGACGGTGACTTACATCTTGGTGGTGTTTCCGCTATACCAAGTCCTGATTCTGGTCTATGGCAGCATTTTGGGCCAGTTTTCCTTCTTCTGGAACTACGAAAAGAAAATGATCTCACGCTTCAGGCGTAAGCGGAAGGCCCAATAGGGTCAAAACCTGTGCTTGGTTAGCGATAAAGTCTATTTTTCCTGTTGGGGTCCGTAAAAATGCAGGCACATTCATTATGGCCTTAGGCATCTTGTAACGGTCTATTAGCTCCAGCTCGGCTACCAGGCTTGTCCTCAACTCAGCCAAGAGGTTGATTTCGGACTCTCCCAGACCTTCCAGAATAAGTACAAGCTGTTGACCAAGTCGAACATCTGGGACGGCGGTTACCCAATAGCTTCGGCCATCAAAATGGCGCTTCATGACTGGTGCAATTTGTTGCTCCACCCAGTCGACACTGACTTTGAGCCCACCAGTGTTGAAGACACGATCTGCCCTCCCAAGATATACAAGCAATCGACCATCGATTTTAACTATGTCATTGGTCGTGATCCAATTGTTGTCCGTGACATCTGCCTGTATCATTAAGCAACCTCGCTCATCTTGCTGAACCTGGATGTTGTCAAATAGCTTGTAGGCAGCTGCACCATCAAGAATTGCAGCTTGCTGGCCCAGTTTCATTAGGGCAACGTGACTTGCTGTTTCGCTCATGCCATAACCAATCCAGACCTCTAGTCCATGATCTTTAATATGGGCATCTAGGGTCGGATCGACTGGAGCACCACCGAGGAGAATTTGGCGACAAGTGGACTTTAGCCTTGGCAGACTGTAGGCCAATGCTGACTGAAACTGCATCGGCACCATTGATACAAAGTCAAAGTTTACATCAGGGGGGATCCAACCGAAAGGATCAGATGCTGGAGCGACGACATAGCAATCGGCATCGAGTTTGGTCGCACGATAGAGCATCATGAACCCTGCGATGTATGCCACATTGAGACAACACAAAAAGGTCTGTCCTGATACCAGTCCGAAGTAATGGGCAGTGTTATGGACGCTAGCCTCTAGCTGTTGTCTTTTTAGACGAACCTTTTGCGGAATCCCTGTGGAACCCGAGGTAGTAAACTGGAAGACATCACGACCAGCCATAATTTGGTACCACAACCCTACAACTTCGTGCTCGTACTCACTGAGAGAGAAGTTAGCTTGTACGTCAAGGTTGTGGCTGTCGAGGTAGCCATTTTGAAGGTAAAGCCTCATGTTTATTGACTTGACATCTTATAGACAGTGGGGGTCTATTATGCAAAGGGATCGCCTAGTCTTTTGGTTCTGACTTGTCCACACCCCACTCGCGCAGGTATTTGACCATTAGGCGGGCTGTTGTTTCGGAGGCACCAGGATGTCCTAACAGAGACTTAATCTTTTGGTACTGACGGCCTTGCTCTGCCCTAACATTATCGTCTTCTGCCACTTTGGTGAGTTCGGTAATAAGGTTATTGGGGTTGAAGTTATCTTGGATTAGCTCCTTCAAGAATCCTTCGTTGGCAATTAGGTTAGGTAAAGAGATATACTTGACCCTAACTACAGCCCTCGCGATGGCATAGCTAATGGTAGAGCCTCGGTAGCAAACAACCTGCGGCACCTCAAACATGGCCGTCTCGAGCGTAGCTGTGCCGCTAGTGACGACCGCAGCATGCGCATTAGCTAGCAGGTCATAGGTCTGGCTATAAACTACCTTGATGTTCGGATGGCGGCGAAAACTCTCGTAATATTTTTGGGGGAAGTGGGGCACTGCCGCAATCACGAACTGGTACCGGGTAATGAACCCTGGGAATATGCTGACCATAAAGTGCAACATATGTTCGATTTCTTGCTTGCGACTCCCTGGCAAAACAGCAATAATTGGCAGATCATTTAGGTCGTTCTCAGTCCTGAAATTAGGGTTGAGCCTAAACTTGTGGACCGCATCGTTGACTGGATTGCCGACATAATCGACCTTGTAGTCATACTTGGCAAAAAACTCAGGCTCAAAGGGAAGGATGCTGAATAGTTTATCCACATACTTCTTGAGCTTGTGGACACGACCAGTGTTCCAGGCCCATACCTTAGGGGCAATATAATAGAAGGTACGGAAGCCATTTTCCTTAGCCCAACGTGCTATCCGCATGTTGAAGCCTGCATAGTCGACCAGGATAACTACATCCGGCTGCCAAGCTGCGATGTCCTTCTTACAAAATTTGAGTGCCTTCAGGATCACCCCAAGGCTCGCAACTATCTCGATAAAGCCCATAAGGGCAAGGTCACGATAGTGACGGACTAGATGCCCGCCAGCCTGTTCGGACAGCTCCCCTCCCCAACACCTGATGTCAGCATCAGGATCCTCAAGCTTGAGGGCCCTAATAAGGTTAGAGGCATGGAGGTCACCAGATGGTTCGCCAGCGATTATGTAATACTTCATCGGGGTCTATATCATTCTCTGGTGGCTGTCAGTGTCCTGCGTTAGGGCAGGGCCATGATGCTAGCAGAAAGCGTGGGTTTTAGGATTCCTTGCCTTGTCGATTGTTAGGTAAATACCTAGCCATAATACTCGACAAAGTTACGTGGGGTTTCGTAAAGGGTAAGTTTATGCAAGTCGGCTAGAGGAGCGGCAGCTTTGATTGCAGGGGCCAAAATGCGCCAAATCTCGGCTACAAAGATCTCGCAACTAGCCATTTTGCCCTGCATGAAATCAACCTCCATGTTCAGGTTTTTATGGTCCACCTTGTCAATGATCAAAGTCTTGACCAAGTTGCTAAGCACTTTGAGGTCAATAACAAAGCCAGTTTCAGGGTTGGGCTCACCTTTAACTGTCACGATGAGTTCGAAATTATGACCGTGGTAATACTCATTGGCGCACGCACCAAAAACCTCCTTATTACGCTCTTGCGTCCAGGTAGGGTTGTACAGCTTGTGCGCTGCGTTGAAGTGTTCTTTTCTGCTTACAAAAACCATTTCGCTAGAATTGCGGCGTTGTCTTAGGGCTGGCAAATATACCTAGTAAATAAACAAAGAAGGGCAAACCTGCCAAGGATGTGACAATACCGACGGGCAAACCTGCAGGCGGATAGGCCAAACGAGCCACCACATCGGCCATTGAGACAAGTAAGGCCCCAACAATACCACACCAAACTGTTGTCCAGACCTTACCGGGGCCCAAGACATACCGTACAAGATGTGGTACCATGAGCCCTACAAATCCGATGATGCCAGCCTGCGCAACCGCAAAGCCGACCATCAGACTACTACCAATCAAAACAAGCCAATAAACTTGTTGACCCTGCATCCCAAGTTGCTTAGCCCTTTCCAGGCCAAGCCCTAACATCAGGATATGTCGATGCAAGACAACAGTCAGTACACCTACAAGGCACACGACGACCAGTAAGATGGCAGTTAAAGTGGGTTCTGCAGTGCCAAAGCCGCCCATAGCCCAAAAGATAATGGACTTAAGCCTGTTCTCATCACCTGCCATATAGGTCAGGAGGCTATTAACGGCCCCGAGCAGACTACTAAAGCCTATCCCCACCAGCAAGATAGACCCAGGCTGACCATTGCCCCAACGTTTGCCGATCGACAAAACAAGGAGCGTTATGATCAAGGCAAGAACCGACCCTATGCCTGGCGCTAAGAACTGAAGTGGGATGGCAACAGGAAAAAGCCCCAAAATGACCAAGTTGGCACCAAGTGCTGCAGCACTGGCGGTACCAGTCGTGAAAGGATCAACGAGTGGATTATTAAACAAAGACTGCATCAGGTGTCCTGCCATACCAAGAGCTGCACCACATCCCAAGGCAAGCAAAAGTCTGTTGATTCGCAGAGCAATGATGGCCTGCGTCGTTTGGTCCAATTCCTGACCTTGACCCATTATGACGGTCATGACAGCACCAAAATCCACCGTAAATTCTCCTTGCCTCAGGTGCTGCCAGACGATAAAAATTGTAAGTGCAGTCAACAGGAACAAGGTCAAAAGGCGGCGCATGGTGGTGCCTGCAGCAGGATTTGTGGCACTATGGTCTAGCCGAATGCCTACCAAAGTGTGGGATATTGGGTTGGCATAGCCTCGTGCATTAGGTTGTAGGCCGCTTCGAGGACATCATCTGCACTAGGTTTGCTAAAATAATCACCATCTGACCCGTATGGTGGGCGATGTGCTTTAGCCGTAACAGTAAGTGGTGCTGAGTCTAGCCAACGATAGCCATTCTGGACCTCCAATACTTGTTGCATCATGAAGCTAGTGGCTCCACCAGGCACATCCTCATCAGCAAATATGAGGCGATTGGTCTGCTTCAGGTGCTGGACAATAGTGTGTTTGGTATCGAATGGCAAAAGACTCTGGACATCAATCACTTGGGCCGAAATGCCTAGTTTTTGTAAGCCATCAGCTGCATCCATCACAATCCGGCACATGCTACCATAGGTCACGATGGTAACATCTGTGCCTTGGCGCAATACCTCGGGCTCACCCAACGCAAGTTGCATCGTATCGAGATTGTTCGGCATGGCCTCTTTCAGACGATATCCGTTGAGGCACTCGATGACCAAAGCAGGCTCGTCTGAAGCCAGTAACGTGTTATAGAAGCTTGCCGCTTGGGTCATATTCCTCGGGACCAAGACATGCATACCCCTTAGGCTATGGATTATGGTCCCCATTGGCGAGCCAGAATGCCAAATACCTTCGAGCCGGTGCCCACGGGTACGGACAATCAGTGGGGATTTTTGCCCACCACGCGTGCGGTATTGCATGGTAGCCACGTCATCAGACAGGATCTGGAGGGCATAGAGAAAGTAATCGAGGTATTGTATCTCGACAATGGGCCTGAGGCCACGCATAGCCGCACCAATACCCTGGCCTACTATGCTACACTCTCGGATACCAGTATCTGTAATACGAAGAGCGCCATATTTTTCTTGCAACCCGGCAAAACCTTGGTTGACGTCGCCAATCTTACCAACATCCTCCCCAATGGCAAAAATACGCTGATCACGCGCAAATGCCTGATCAAAAAACTGACGTACGACCTCTCGACCATCAACTAAAGGGGCATCCTGGTCATAGGTTGGGCGAAGCGTTTGTTGATTACCAGCTGCTTCTACTGATTTACTATACTCACAAGAGTTGAACCGATCAGCATTGTCAGTTTGCGCTTGTTTTAGCCATTTTTTTAAGCCTAGAATAGCAGGGCTGTCATTGTCCCGCAGCTCTCGCAAAGCCTGCTTGGTTGCCTTGACACCATCTAGATATTGCGGAGTAGTTGCCTCGGCAATTTGTTCGGATAGGGCCTTAATATTGGCACTATCATGAGCGGCAGCAGCAGCGGATAACAAAGTAGCAACTTGATGGTTTGCCTCCTTGATGGGGGCGCAAAAAGTATCCCAAGCCGCAGCACGGGCAGCTGCAGCAGTGCGTTTAGCCTGCTGATCAATTTGGTCTAGGTCTGCTTCGCTAGCAATGCCTGCGGCAATAAGCCAGTTCCGGAACTTGAGATTACAGTCATGCTCTGCTTCCCAAGCCAAGCGCTCAGCGTCCTTATAGCGTTCATGGGATCCAGATGTACTATGTCCTTGTGGTTGAGTCAGTTGCTGTACATGAACGATTGCAGGCTCATGTTTGGTCCGGCACTGTTCAGCAGCCTTTTGGTAAGTAGCAACAAGTGCTAGGTAGTCCCAACCATTGACGCGGTAGATGGCATATCCAGCCTGTGAGTCTGTAGCAGCAAAGCCATGCAATACTTCCGAAATATTGCCCTTTGTGGTGTGATACTCCTTCGGAACAGAGATGCCATACTCATCATCCCAGACACTAACGACCATCGGAACCTGTAGGACTCCCCCAGCATTGATTACTTCATAGAACATGCCTTCGCTGGTGCTGGCATTGCCAATTGTCCCCCAAGCAATTTCGTCGCCATTGTGGCTGAATTTGGCTTGGTGATTTGCAAGTAAGGGATTGTTGCGATAAAGTTTGCTAGCATAGGCCATACCCAGAAGCCTTGGCATCTGTGATCCGGTTGGCGATATATCAGAGGAGGAGTTTGGCTGAGCCAATTGGTCAAGCCAGTCGCCATTTTCGTCCAATAACCTTGATCCAAAGTGCCCATTCATCATCCGGCCAGCACTAGCAGGCTCAGCTTCGACACTGGTATGCGCATAAAGCTGCGCGAAGTACTGCTGAAGGGTCAGCATACCAGTGGCCAACATAAAAGTTTGGTCACGATAGTACCCCGAACGCATATCCCCGGCCTTAAAGGCCTTTGCCATCGCTATCTGAGGCAACTCCTTACCGTCCCCAAAAATGCCGAACTTGGCCTTACCCATAAAGACCTCCTTGCGGCCTATCAGGCTAGCTTGTCGGCTTTCGGAAGCCAGCTGATAGTCGGCCAACAGTTCCTCACGGCTGAGGTTGAGGTGCTCTAATAATTCTTGCTGGTCTTTGGACGCTGCGGCATCAATAATGCTATGCACGATGACAAAATCAGTTTTGGTGTGTGGTAGTATGCTAATTAGTACTGCTGGTGATTCCCTGGCCTCGTTAAGTATGATTGCTAATTAGCTACCTAAATAAGGAGGCTTTCATACTCACGACGGAGGAAGGGTGCCAAATCTAGTGCAAGTTAATGGCCTTGCCTTGGTTTTTGATGCTGAGCTCGGCGGCTTCTAGGATCTTGACCACTTCCGCCCCAAGGGCACCACTACTCTGAGGTGCCACTTTATTGGTAATGGCGTAGGCAAAATCATTGGCCAAAGCCATTAGTGGTTCCGTTGGGTCTAAGGTCGGTACCGAATAGCCTGCTTGGTTATACTGCACACTTATCCGTTTGCCCGCCTCTATGACCTGATGATCGAAGTTGCAGTCATATACCCGCAGTTTTTCTTCTGGCAACATGTCATCCCAGCTCATTACACCTTTGTCTCCACCGACCAAGGTCAAACGCAACTTGTACGGAACAGACCAGCTACAACGGAAGGTTGCGACAAAACCCGAGGCATAATTGATGGTTAAGTGGGCATGGTTCTCGATGCCGTTTCCGGTATGGCAGGTACCTATAGCATTTACGCTCACAGGCCGCTCTGGTTGAAGGTGAAGCATCACGGCGATGTCGTGGGGCGCTAGATCCCATAGGACGTTGACATCTGGCTGGAAGAGCCCAAAGGCATATCGAGTAGCGTCATAGTACCGCAGGGTGCCGATGGCTCCTTGCTGTACTAGCTCAGCCATTTTCTGGGCCACGCCAGTATAAAGTAGGATATGGTCCACCATTAGGGTTAGGCCAAAGCGCTCCGAAAGTTCGACCAGATCATTGGCTTCGCTTGCAACGTTAGTCAGAGGCTTTTCGACTAGCAAATGTTTGCCATGCTCAATCGCAAGCTTGGCTAAGTTGTAGTGCGTATAGGTAGGAGTAGCGATCACGACTGCATCTACATCAGGGCGCTTAATCAGGGCAAGGCCGTCATCACAGACCTCAATGTCTGGATACTTTTCTAGCAATGCTGCCTGCCGCTCTGGCCTTGCGTCTGCCACGACAACCACCTTGCTGCCAGCAGCGGTATGAAATGCGCGGACCAAGTTGGGCCCCCAATGTCCGTAGCCAATAATGCCTACCTTTATCATCTTCGTTCTGTTGTGATTGCGTCTGCATATCAGGTGCGTCTTGCGCAGTGACATCCAGAATTGGTGTTGTCTTTTATTTTGGCCATGTTGTCATCGCCTAAGACGGCCTAAAGGTAGTTAATGATCAGATAGGTGCGATGAGCCTATATATGTTGCTTATCTATCGCCCAAACCATCAAAACAGAAGGTTTTTGGCCCAGCTTGGATTGCTTTGTGGGGGCAAATGCACCTCAAAAGCAAATATTTGTTTAGCTTGCGCCTAGTTTTCAGGCACTAAAACTTTTTATGAGACACATATCTTTCTTCTTATCAGTCACCATATCGGCCCTCATCGCTCTTTCGTCCTGCAACTCAAGAGATGCCGCAGAAGTGGTGGTTGACCTCCGAGACAACCTTACAGGTACCTACAAAGTTGACACAGCCTACACTTATGTCCGTGGTAGCGACCGTGCCTTACGCATTTATTCGTCTACGACCGAGCGTGCTGTACCTGTAAATGATAGTACAGTACTAGACACAACTTCCATCCTGACCCTCAGCAAAGACGGTTACGAAAACTTTAAGCTAGACCTAAAACTACCGAATGGGCAGATAAGCAAAGTCACTGGTTTCCAAACCATGCTCAAAAAGTCCGACAGCTTGTCGTTCACCATTCAGTCTACAGAGTTCGATGCCCTCTTCGCAGATGGCACGATTGATACCCTGAACCGCAATTCAGTGATTCTGGCGGGCACCTCAGCCGATGCTTCTAAAGGGTTCCCTTATAACAAAAACCTATCTAGCGGTTTCTTACAGCTGACGGCACCCAACAAATTGTATATAGCCGTTACTGGTTTTCACAAACAGTTCCGCTATCGTGCCACAGGAAGCCCACGTCTGGATACAGTTTACCAAACGCCATTCACGATCTATCTGAAGGCCACCAAACGTCCATAACGGTTTACATTAGCAACCTTTGAATTCATATTTTGGTGCTTTCTGACTGTTTGAGGCATTCAGAAAGCACCATTCTCATATCTATCGGCTATCTTGGCCGCATAAATCCGGTTAGAATGTCAGCAGCAGTAGCAACGCCCAAATCATCCACAAAAAAATCAGCAACAGCCCCTAAGGCTAGTTTCAGCAAAGAGCAGTACCTATGGTGGTACGAGAACATGCAGCTGCAACGCAAATTCGAAGAGAAAGCTGGCCAGCTATACGGTCAGCAAAAGATCAAAGGATTTTGCCACCTATATATTGGCCAAGAGGCCTGTAGTTCCGGTACGGCATCTGCTTTACGTCCGTCTGACAAGTACATCACAGCTTATCGTGACCACGGCCTGCCTTTGGCCCTGGGCACAACTGCCAATGCGATCATGGCCGAGCTTTTTGCCAAAGCCACTGGCTGCTCCAAAGGAAAAGGTGGATCCATGCACATCTTTGACAAGTCAGTCAATTTTGTGGGTGGGCATGGCATTGTTGGTGGTCAGATCCCACTGGGTGCTGGCCTTGCCTTTGCCGAAAAATACCTAAAGACCGATAACGTCGCGATTGCCTTTATGGGTGATGGAGCCATCCGCCAAGGTGCTATCCATGAGGCTTTCAATATGGCTATGCTCTGGAAACTACCTGTCATCTTCGTTGTGGAGAACAACGGGTATGCCATGGGTACTTCAGTGGAGCGGACCAGCAACGTAACGGAGCTGTATAAAATCGGCTCTGGATTCGACATGCCAAGCTTTCCGGTCAATGGCATGAACGTGGAAGACGTGCACAACGCAGTTGCTGAGGCTGCCGAACGCGCTCGTAGCGGTGGCGGACCAACTTTCCTTGAATTCCGTACCTATAGGTACAAAGGCCACTCGATGTCAGACCCTGCCAAGTATAGGAGCAAGGAAGAGCTTGAAAGCTACAAAAAGCAAGATCCCATCGAACAGGTGCGTGATATCTTGTTAGAGAAATCATATGCAACCGAAGCTGACCTAGAAGCCATCGACGACAAGATCAAAGCCATCGTGGCCGAATCGGTCACCTTTGCAGAGGAGTCACCCTACCCTACCATCGATGAAGTCTACAAGGACATTTACGTTGAGGAAAACTATCCTTACATCGTTGAGTAGCCACATTGTGCTACATGCAATACCCAAGCAAAAGGCTATCACCATGTGTGGTAGCCTTTTGCTTTCAGGAACCAAGACAGTCCTACCCCACGTACCTGATCTCAAATTTTAGGCTAAGGCGTTAACTTGCATCGAGTGCGATGCTTTTGCCTAGTCCTTACTGAAGCCGTTTCAATCGGTGCACCTGACAATGATATTGATTTGGTAACAAGGCTGCTGAATATCTTTGCGACGGAATTTTGGTGTAATTATCAGGTTTGGCTTCGAAATTGCAGTAGAGACCAAAACTGCCTGATCTGGTTGTCAAACTCAGGTACCCAGAGCCGTTCTTCTGACAGTATCACCAATCCCTTAAATCAAAAAACCACACTACCGACATACTATGAGCCTAACACTTGGCCAACAAGCCCCCGAATTTACCCTACCAAGTTCAGACAAAGAAATGGTTAGCCTAAGCAGCCTTGCTGGCAAGCCTGTCCTGATTCTTTTCTTCCCGTTCGCTTTTACAGGCGTCTGTACGAATGAGCTCTGCAACATCCGAAACACGTTCAAGCTATACGAAAGCACCGAGGTCTTGGCCATTTCAGTTGACTCACCTTTCACGCTTGGTGTTTTCAAAGAAGAAAATCAGTTTCCCTTCAAGATGCTGTCAGACTTCAACAAAACTGCATCGCAGGCCTACGGTGCATATTATGACGAGTTTGTGTTGGGGCTTAAGGGTGTTTCAAAACGTTCGGCCTTTGTCCTTGACAAGGACCACAAAATCGTTTATGCCGAGGTCCTAGAGAGTGCCGGAGACCTACCAAGCTTTGAAGCAATCCAGCAGGCTATTGATCGCCTGCAAGCCTAGGTAGTGTAGAAACGGTAATGACTTTTTGCAGCCGTAGGAAGAAGCTCCGCAATATTTTGTTCCTACGGCTGTTACTATAACGCACCTACTGCTATTAATGGCCAGCATCCAAGCCTATTCTATGCCAAGATCATTCCATCCCGAACTATCTGGAAGCCTAGCAGACCCGGTTCTGCAGTCAAAAATATTTTACCTCATGCTGTCAGTCGCTTTTGTCGATGGCACGTTGGATAAGACCGAACTCGAGGCCATGATCGGTAAACTGTCCTTGTTTAGGCATTTCGAGGTAACTTATCGGCAAGAGGTACTTGTGGCCACTACAGAGGAGTTTGTAGCAGATAATCCAGTAGACCGACAAATGAAAGTCATCAGCTACGCACCTGATATTTGTAGTATCCCAGCCCTCAAATCTGCCTTGATGACAGACCTCGAGGCTATTATCGACGCAGATGGGAAGATCTGCCAAGCCGAGCTGGTGGCATACCGGCATATCCAGAATGCCTTGTTGTAAGGGTGATAGGCAGTAGCCAAAGCCTTTTAAGATGGGCCTAAGCGAAATTATATTGTGCATAATGACCTTGGTTGCTTCGGTAGCCAAGGTTTTTTGTTTTAGATTGCTAGTCTATTACACGTTCACTTAATCACCAACTCTCGTCCCGATGTCGGAAATCGCCGTCCAACCACCTAACCCGAAGACTTTATTTGGCCACCCCATAGGCCTGTATTTGCTTTTCCTGACCGAAATGTGGGAACGATTCAGCTACTATGGTATGCGCGGATTGTTGACCCTGTTTTTGTCTAAAGCTGTTATAGAGGGCGGTATGGGATTTGACAAAGCCAACGCAACGCTCATATATGGCTACTTCACAGGTTTTGTATATCTGACCCCTATCATCGGAGGCTGGATTGCTGATAACTTTATCGGTCAGCGCCGAGCAATCCTGATTGGTGGCATCACGATGATGATCGCCCAATTCAGCCTCGGGTCTGGTTTAGGCAACGTTTCAGTCTATGCTGGTTTGCTGTTGCTCATTATCGGTAACGGATTCTTCAAACCAAATATCTCGACAATTGTGGGTGCCTTATATCCACAAGCAGACCCTCGTCGTGACTCTGCCTTTACAATTTTCTACATGGGGATCAACCTTGGAGCCTTTTTGGCCCCGTTGGTTTGCGGTTTCTTGGCTGAAGATATGTTTGCTGTCAAAGAGGGTGATACCATTATCAGCTATGGTTTCAAGTATGGCTTTTTGGCCGCTGGCGTCGGAATGATGTTTGGCCAGATCATGTTCAGCACACTTTCACAACGTTTCCTTGGGGATGTCGGAAAAGCCCCGAGTGTCAAAAAGAAGGACAAGGACAACCCTGAGGCCGAAATTCCATTGACTAAAGAGGAAACTGATCGTCTGAAAGTTATCTTCATCGTCGTCACCTTCGTGACCTTCTTCTGGGCAGGATTTGAACAGGCTGGTAGCTCCTTAACATTGTACACGGACGAGTTTATTGACCGTCATATCGGTAGCTTCTTAGTACCGACCAGCTGGTTCCAATCAGTCAATCCGTTATTCATTTTGTTGGTGGGCCCCTTGTTTAGTGCATTGTGGCTAGGACTGGCCAAGTCTGGCAAGGACCTAAGCATACCTGTAAAGATGTCCTTGGGGATGTTTTTGCTCGGTATTGGCTTTTTCTTGATGATTGGAGCGGTCTATGAGCGTGCCATGATTGCTGGTATGGGCCCTCAAGATGCCATTGATGCTAGCATTAAAGCAAACATCTGGTGGTTGATTGGTGCCTACTTCTTCCACACCATTGGTGAGCTCTGCCTCAGTCCAATAGGCCTTTCGATGATTACCAAACTCAGCCCTATCAAACTGGTGAGTTTGCTTTATGGTGTTTGGTTCTTATCGCCATTTGTTGCCCAGATTGCTGGTGGTTATATAGCCGCCTATGTTGAAGAACTTGGTGCGTTTAACATCTTTGCACTGATCGCTGGCTTCGTGATACTGGCTGGTATTATCCTCTGGTCTATGAGCGGTATGCTAGTGCGCTGGATGCACGGAAGGGGATAGCATTGGTGCCATTATAGCAAAAACCTGGGGCCGAAGCTGAAGACAAGATCAGCTTTGGCCCTTTTTTGTTGCCTTTATTTTGAGATCCAGTTCAGATAAGTTACCAAATATTATGGAGGTTAATTAACTTTATATCCAACTAATCTACCACAGTATGGAACTATCACAAAATTGGCTCACCGAAGGTCTACTTGACTTTGAGTACAAGAAGTACCTGCTGCTGGCTTATCTCCAGCGGATCGACCAGAACTTTGCAGCTGCCAAACTCTATCCTCCATATCAAGACCTATTCACTCACTACCAGAACATCCTGCAGCTACATAACAACAAACAGAATATCATCAATAGCTTTCCGAAAAGGTTAGTAGTTGACAATGAAGCCGTAGTCCCGTTTGCACCCAAAAGTATACTAGTCGATGATGCAATGATGCAGGAGCTTCAAGACATTATTGCCTTCTCGGTACCAGAGTTTGAGAAGTATCTGGAAGACGGCCGCAACCTCTACCATTTGGTCCAGGACCAGCTGACCATCGACCCTATTGGGCTGTTGCAGCTAAACAACGATCTTGGGTTCTTTATGATTCAGCTACCCAACCAACGCGAGCTGCCTGTCTATAAGTACCACCTCACGATCTATGAGTCGAGCGGCGAAGGATACCGAGGGGTCAATATTCAGTACCTAGAGTCTATCCCCAAGACTCTAGCCCAAACTTACGAGAACCTCAAGTTTGACATCAGCAAACGCTACTTTAGTCAAACAGTACCAGGTGGCTACCTTGTAAGTACTAAAATGACCTTCCCGATGGCCGAAACCTTGTTGCCTGTCACTAAAAGGGCATTGGTACGCTACATTTCTACTTAAGTTTGCCAAGTTGATCGTATTCTATCAATGCCCAGATCAAGCGACCTGTTCCTAGTTATGAATTCAAAACCAATACGCGTTTCCCGCCTACCACTCCTCACTTTGCTTTGCCTTGGCATCACCACCATCAGTTTTGGCCAAGCGATGGTTCAGTTTATCCATAACGGCTCTATTGCTGGTGTGGACACCGTTGACATCTGGTATGGGGCAAACAAGGTTGCTACCAACCTGACTTATCGGAGTGCGACAGGTTTTGTACCGGTGCCGGCCAACACCCCACTCACGATTAACATCACAACACCTAACAGCACAGATCCTAGCAACCCGCTTTTTTCGATTGCTGGTACTGAGTTCCCAACCAACGGGCACTACCATTACATAGCCTATGGTGATAGCCCGCTTAATGTTACAATTGCGATTACCAATGCAGCTAAGCCAACACAGCCACGGGACACAGTCCTGAGCTATGGTTTCAACGGACTGGTCACGAACAACCTCTGGAGCCTACGGTACAGCCGCGGCACAAGGCGGTTGCACCAAGGAGTCGGTGGGACCAGCATGGGTGCATACAACTACATAGACACCGTGGCGGGCCGCATAGGTCTTGACGTACTGGAGCGATTAGGTAACAATACGTTCACGAACTTTTCGGGCAGTTTTCCTGACTCCCTAATCAAGGCGGGTAAAAGCTGTTTTGTACTGCTGAGCGGTGCAACTGCCAACACGCCCCCTTATGAAAAAGAAGCCTTCGTCATTCCTGCTCTAGGTGGTCAGTTTATCTCACTTTCTGGGGTGGTGACCAAATCAGGTAGGCCAAGTGTGGCAACCCACACTTTAGTGACACCTAATCCTGCGCAAGGGCAAACAATGCTCAATATCGATCAAGATGATTTAATCGATGTCAGCCTAATCAGTTCAAATGGTCAAGTCACCTCACTACGCAATGAAGCGATAAGCAAAGGGCAAGTCCGTCTGGACCTTAACCTTGTTCCTTCTGGCCTATATAGCCTTAGGGCACGTGTAAAGGGTGCTACCTTCATGTCCAAGTTGGTAGTGCAGTAGCGTCTTCGAATTGGACCTTAGATTTACCTAGCCGAAGATTAACCTTCGGCTATTTTTATTTTGGATAGGCAAACGGGCTTCGAATCTGGCATTTCAGCATCTGAGGGCTGTATATTTGTAGGGCATGAGCAAACTAGAGTTTACGTCTGAGGTTTCGACAGCTGAACAGGCATATACTGACATGTATGCCGATGTGGCTGTACCCCGTGCCGTTCCGGGTTTGTTTACCTACCGTGTGCCAATGCTGATGCAGCCACACCTGCTGGTCGGCATGCGAGTGGTTGTGCAATTTGGGCCACGTGGTGTCCTGACAGGAGTAGTCCATCGCATTCATGGGCAAGCACCGCTGAAGGGTAACGCAAAAGACGTGCTTGACATCCTAGACCTCTACCCTGCTCTAACGCCAAACCAGTTGAAACTTCACGCCTGGATGGCAGATTATTACCTCTGTACAATTGGCGAGGTAACTAATGCAGCTCTCCCTGCTGGCCTCAAGATCAGTAGTGAAAGTAGGGTCCAGCTTTATCCTGGCTTCGAATTAGAGGCAGGCCTGAAACTCAATGCCCGCGAGTCTGAACTTCTGGATCAGCTTCAGCGGCAGGAGTCCATGAGCTATGATGAAGTAGCCGGCCTGCTCCAGACCAAAAGTGTCTATCAGACGCTCAAAAACCTACAAGCCATTCGGGCCATCGTCGTTTATGACCAAGCCTACGACAAATACACTCCAAAAAAGGAGAAGCGCGTTCGGCTTGTTGCAAATCTACTAGACGATGATGCTGCCCTAACCCAGGCCTCGGACTTACTTCATAAAGCCCCTCGCCAATACCAAATCCTGATGGCCTACCTGAAGGAGGTGCCAGTTTGGGACAACCCCGCCGCAAATGAAAAGGGCCTTACCACGCAATACCTGATCCAGCAGACCAATAGCAACGATTCGGCCGTCAAGGGACTTGTCCAGAAGGGGATCATGGAGCAGTTTGAGCTGATCATCCCTCGTTTCAGCTTTGGCCCAGTGCCAAGCCCCTATCGGCCCACATTATCTGGTTTGCAACAAGAGGCCCGTCGGTCCATATTGGCTGGGTTTGATGACCAAAGACCTGTCTTGTTACACGGAATCACAGGTAGCGGCAAAACAGAAATCTACATCAGCCTAGCCAATGATGCCATTGCTTCAGGTCAACAAGTCCTGATCCTTCTGCCCGAAATCGCACTAACTGCCCAAATGGTCGATCGGCTACATGCTGCCTTTGGCGAGACACTTGGCGTGTATCATAGTCGCTTTTCGGACAACGAACGGGTTGAGCTATGGCAGCAGCTACAAGCAGGTGTTATACGGGTAGTGTTGGGTGTGCGGTCGGCCGTTTTCCTGCCTTTTCAAGACCTTGGGCTGATCATTGTGGATGAGGAGCACGATACCAGCTATAAGCAATATGACCCCAATCCGCGATACAATGGTCGGGATGTTGCCTTGGTCCTAGGTCGATTCTATGATGCACCGGTGCTGCTCGGTAGTGGCACACCCGCCATAGATAGCTATTACAAAGGCAAAACCAAGCAATGGCATTTGGTCAGCCTACAAGAGCGACATGGCACAGCCCTGCTACCTGACATAGCTTGTATAGACCTCCGGACCGAAGTAGCGGCCGACACCATGAATGGGCCATTTTCATCGGCCTTGCTTAACAAAATTGATGCAGTTGTGGCAGCCAAACACCAAGCGATTTTGTTCCAGAACAGGCGCGGATTTGCGCCACTGATCGTTTGCCAACAATGCGCATCTTGCCCCGGATGCCCAAATTGCGATGTATCGTTGACCTACCATCAGGTCCAGAGCGAAATGCGCTGCCATTATTGTGGACATAAAGAAAAGGTCCCGAAAACTTGTCACCACTGCGGCGCCTCCCACCTCACGACATCTGGTTACGGCACCGAACAGCTTGAGGAACGGCTTGTGGCTCTTCGGCCTAATCTACGTATCAGACGGATGGACCAAGACACCACCCGCAAAAAGAATAGTTTCAACCGCTTGGTCAAGGAGCTTGAAGATGACCAAGTAGATGTTTTGGTCGGGACCCAGATGGTCAGTAAAGGCTTTGACTTTAAGAGGGTGAGCATGGTAGGTGTGTTTGACACAGACCGCCTGATGCACCTACCAAACTACCGCGCCAAGGAGCAAACCTATCAGCTTATCACGCAAGTGGCTGGGCGCGCTGGCAGGCACAAAACGAAGGGTGAAGTCTATATCCAGACCTACAACCCTTCCCTGCCCCTTATCCAGACCATTATCAACCATGACTATGGCCAGCTTTATGAGGCCGAAATCACGGAGCGAGCCACCTACGCTTACCCACCATTTGTTTGGCTAATTGAGCTTACAATCAGGCATGCAGACCTAGCCACAGTCATCCGCAGTAGTGAACTGCTGTCCGAGCGCTTAGGGTCCAAAATTGGCAAACATCGGGTCTTGGGTCCTGCTGAGCCTAGTGTGTCGAAGGTCAGGAACTACTTTTTAAGGACAATCCTGATCAAACTTGAAAAACAAGGCATAAAGCGGGATAATGTCAAAAAGTTAATCGCTGATGTCGTTCGGCACCACACGACTGACCTTCCAAACAAAGGTGTTTGGGTTTCGATTGATGTCGATCCTGTCGGGTAATATCAATAATGTTGTTGCAACTACCTATATTGGCCTAGTTTTAATGCCGATGGGTAACTTGCGCCCATTTGTCTCCTATCCCAACACCGACTTATTGCCAGACTACACTGCCGTTCGAGCCGTATGTACCGAAAATTGTTATTTTTTGCAGGCATTTTATACCTAAGTGCAGGTCTCATGGGCTGCGAAGGTGAAAAAGAGCAGACCCCGAACTACATGTACCGCATTCAGGAGCTCGAGCAAGAGCTAGACTCCTTAAGATCGAGCTACAAGGTTAAGGACGAGCAACTAAATGAAATCACGGCTGCTGTTTCTGCCATTGAAGACAACATGATGGCCATCAGGGGGCGAGAGCGAACCATTAGGATGCTAGAGCACACCCAAGTACCAAATAGGGTGGTCTATATCAAGCAAGTGTTAGAGGAAATCAACAATTACCTCCTCCAGAACCGGAAGATCATCACCAAACTGGAGGACAAAATGTCCACGGGTCCTAAGTCAGACCAAGCCAACAAGGTAGTATCATCGCTCCGTACGACTGTCTCCCAGATAGAGGTCGAAAGCACCAACCTAAAGTCACAAATCACGGCCCTCAATTCCAAAATCGGCGAGCTTAACAGTACCTTAAATCAGAAAGACGCCGAGCTTGAAAAGCGAAACGAAGAGCTACAAACCAAACAAGCCCAGCTTGACGAGCGTACTCGTCAACTAAATACCTGCTTCTACACTAGTGGTTCTTACCATGATCTGCTTGAAAAAGGTGTGCTTGTCAAAGCTGGGGGTGTCCTAGGTGTTGGCAAAACCCTACGACTGGCCGATAAACTTGAAAAAACCGACTTCAAGGCAATCAACATCCGTTACACTACGATCCTAGATTTGGGCAATGGTGTAAAGGCTCAACTAGTAACTGTGCACCCGTCTGACAGCTACCGCATCGAGCAGGAAGGCAACGGCAACTACCAACTAGTGGTCACAGATCCTGCACGATTCTGGTCACTGTCTCGGTATATGGTTGCCTTGGTTGAATAGTGGTTGACAGCATACCACTCTTGCCCCTGTTGACCAAATATTGATTACTTAAGTTGCCTTTTGGTGCATCTTGGTAGCGACCTTGCAAACCAGATCAATCTCAGGAAACTGGTGCCGATCTAGTGGCAATTTTGTAGTTTCGCCCGCCCGTTCTGATCAAACACCTTAGGGCGAAGTAAGGATCCATTAGTTGGACCATACCCAGTCTGATGACCATTAGATTGGTGTCAAGGTTACCTCATTCTGATCAGAAGCACCTATGAAAACTGAGCCAACAGGCTTGATACTACCTTATTATTCAAAATGAAATACCATCTCGTTTCAGGTGCCTGCGGTTTCGTGGGGCGCAACCTGGTCAAGCGACTGCTCAGCACCACCACAGACAACATTGTGATCGTTGATGACCTTAGTGTAGGCACTCA
>CANHWS010000014.1 GCA_947464365.1 Cytophagaceae bacterium
CAATACACTATGATGTTCAGATAGCAACTCGACGCCATCCTGGTAGTTTTCTTCCTTGTTACAAACGATGAGATCGGGCGACAAGGCTAGAATTTGTTCGATCTGGAATTTTTTGGTACCACCTACTCGGTTTGCCGTCTGCACTTGGTCAGCTGGGTGGATGCAGAACTTAGTCCTTCCTACCACATTTGCCCCGAGTCCTAAGTCAAATAAGAGCTCTGTTAAGCTAGGTACCAAGGACACAATACGCCGATTAGTCAATGGCTCTATTGGATTGCCTCTGTGGTCCTTGATAGGTTTCTGGATTAACATATCCAGATCAATAGGGTCAAATAGCATATCAGAATTTGTTTCAGGCCTGTATAAATCCAATCCCGCCAATAAGCGCTAACCTTGCTATCAGGACCAAGGCAACTGCCGCAAATATGTAAGGCCACTTGATCTTGACCTCTTCTGGCTCTGGCTTCAGGAAGAACCGAACTGACATATTGAAAAAACTCAGGATTGGGAACAAACAAAGAAGCAACGTGATAAGTAGCGATGACCACACCATGTGCGGACTCGGCATCATAAAGGCCAATAGTGTCGTACTACCAATAAGCCAAGGCATGGCCACCACAACAAAAAGGTAGGTTAAGCGCGTTTTTTTGTTGTCAAAGATCACGAGGTCTTCTGTCGGAGAGAACTCCAGAAAGTACCGCAAGGACCGAGTCCCAATAATGATCAGGATCAGCATGGATGCAAAGGTGAACCCTATCCTCCACGGGATAGGCATGTTGGAGCCATACAAGATCGCATGGCCGAAGCCCCTGTTTGTTACCAAGCCAATTAGTGCCCCACCAAAAAAGTAATTGGCCCCTACGAGGTAGATCCAGTACAGGAAAATACGGAAATCGCCACGTTGCCGGCAGTAGTAAAGGCTATGCGCCATCTTGGCGAAAGCCGCTAACGCGAGGCATAAAACAGGCCCCGCAGAGTATGTATAGACAATCGAGAATCTGTTCTGGGACCATGTGCCGTAGCGCGGATTGGCCTCGAACCCATGCGGAAACAAAATGGTGCTTAGCATTAACTGATAACCCATCAAAGCACTAGCCAGATGATAAACCAAATGCATCGAGACTAACACAATCACGACGATAGCGCCATGGTTCAGTATCAGCCGCGTATAAATAGTCGAGTCATCAAGGGGTTTGTTCAGATGCATCGGTATTGTCGTCTTGGTGGGATATTTTGGCTTGTTGGTAACTCGCTGGTTGTTGCCCCTCTGACCTTTATACAAGGTTATATAGGTAGCCGAACGTAAATGTAACCTAGTGGTTATGAAGTCCTGAAAATTGAACCCATATTCGACCAATGATTTGCCTCAGCCAGACTAATCCAGACCAGCCCTCGTGGTTGCGGTCAACGTCCCAGCGTGGGCGAAGAACATGGGCAACAGTCCTGATTGTGGCTACAATGGTAGCTTTCTTTTCTAGGCAACTTGCTGCACAGACAAACCTTGTCGAGCAGGAGGCTGCCCGCCAAGACCCGGTTGTTGGTAAATTGTTAAGGCAAATCCTGAGCCAATTTGACCAAGTGGCTGCCGGGGATACCAACCTACAACTCCAGGCCCAAACTTCACTCACTGAGGCTAGGGCCCTCGGCAGTCCTGTCGCAGAGTCCAAGTCATTGGTGGTCCTTGGCCTGTTGTGTCAACGCAAAGGTGATGTCCCTGCGGCGAGGGTCTATTTGTTAGAGGCAGCAGACCTGCGCCAACGAACCAACGATCAGCCGGGCTTAGCCAGTGTCTATAACAACCTAGGCGTACTCGAGCATCAGTACGGCAATTTTGCCGAGGCCATCAGGTATGCTCAACAGGCGCTTACAATCAGACAAAAACTTGGGGACGAACCCGGACTGGCAGCGAGCTTCACGAACATCGGGAACATCTACGAAAGCCAAGGCCTGCTCGACAGAGCCATCGATAGCCATGTACAGGCTAATGAACTTTACCGCAAAACAAACAATTTGGGCGGGCAAGCTGGGACCTTATCCAACCTAGCTAACCTCTATAAACTCAAGGGCGAAAACCCCAAGGCGCTCAAGGCTTACCAAGCGGCACTTAAATTGTATACACAGCTGCAAAATCCTGTCGGGCGAGCACTGGTCCTGACTAATTTGGCTGGTCTGCTTGCCAATGGCCCACAGTGGCAGGCAGCTCTAGACTATGCGCTTGAGGCTTTATCCATCCGAAGGCAAGACACCGACATCGAGAGCCATGTCTTTAGCCTCTTGACCGTAGCTGAGCTCTTTCTTCAACACAATAATACCCAAGTTGCCAGTGTCTATCTCGCTGAGGCCTACCAAAAGAGTATCGAGCTCGGCAATGCCTCCCTTCAGGTAAGGTGCCTAAAGCTGATGGCAAATATGCACGCACGCCTAGGAAACTGGGATAAGGCTTTTTTGCTCCAGCTCAGGTACAGCCGTCAGAAGGACAGCCTAGATGCTGCCACCAATATGACCCAGCTGGCTAAACTCGAGAACCAATACCTAGTCGAGCTTAAACAAAACCAAATCCTGAAGCTGAATGCAGACCGGCGCAAGGCCCAAGCCGACCTGCTGAGCAAAGAAAACACCTTGCTCCAGACTCAACTCTACCTCGTGGCAGGTGGGGTGGGGTTGTTCTTATCGCTGTTATTAGCCTTATTCTACTTTCGAAGTAACAGAAAGCAACAGGGTCTCAACCTAGCCTTACAACACCAGTCTGACCTATTGAGCCAGCAAAACACAGTGGTTCAAGAAAAAAATAAGGCGATTATGGATAGTATCTCCTACGCCCATCAACTGCAACAAAGTCTCCAACCTGACATAGGATCTTTCGTACAACATGGTCTCGAGCTACGTGTACATAATCAGCCTCGCGATGTTGTTAGTGGGGACTTTTATTGGGCCTTGTCGGATGATGATGGAGCTGTTTTTGTGATCGCTGACTGTATCGGACACGGAGTGCGTGGAGCCATGCTCACGATGTACGGGCAGGTCCTACTCAATGAGCTTGTGCCTGATACCCATAACTGCCAACCTCATTTATTACTCCAGGAGGTTGATACCCGACTTTGCAACCAGTTCCATGAGCCTGACGGGATGCCAACCGGCCAAATGGAAATGGCCGTTTTTGTTTTTAAGGCAAAAACCAAGCAGTTGTTGTTTGCCTCCGCAAGGTTGCCCGTTTTTGCGGTCAGCCCGCACGGAGTTGATACCATTAAGTCAGGCCAGTTTGCATTAGGCAATGCCATGGTCCGGTTTAAGGACTTTCAGGTGATTGAGCTTCCGTTGGACCCTACCATAACTTATTATGTCTGCAGCGATGGCCTTGCAGACCAGTTTGGAGGGCCAGAGGACAAAAAGTTTACACGCAAACGGCTTCGTGAGATGTTGGCATCTGCCGAGGTGCAATTCGGGCCTGCTGCTCCGGATCAAAAGATAGCTTATTGTGTCCAGACCCTAGCAACATGGCAAGGCAATACCTCTCAGACTGACGATATTATACTTTCGGCAATGGCTTGGCGACCTTCAAAATAGGGTATTAGGGCTAGTTATCGGCATCTCAAATTGCCATATTTGCCTATAGATAATTCTGGCCTTTTAGTTCATTGACAAGGACAAAATTGGCATCAGGATATTGATATCGACCCCATGCGCTCAACCCCGTTTTTGGCTAGCTTAGCTACCAAGGTTATTGCTCAATACCAGCAAGATGCCAGCCAACTGACCCTCGTTTTCCCTAACAAGAGGTCAGGTCTCTTCTTCCTTAAATACTTGCGGGCGCAGCTCCAGACACCGATGTTTTTGCCTCAGGTGCTCGAGATCGATGACCTAGTGGCTTGCATCGCCCACACCAATCGGCCAGATGAGCTCCAGCTAGTGGCTTGGCTTTACGAGGTCTTTGAGCAGGTAATGGGCCATGCCAACCATACCGACGCTGAGTCTTTTGCAGATTTCTACCCTTGGGGCCAGATGATGCTGGCAGATTTTGTGGAGCTCGACAAACAGTTGGTTGAGCCGGAACAAATTTTCACCACCATACAGGACCAAAAGGAGCTGGATAGTTTTTATGGGGACCTGCTCACTGAGGCCCAGAAACAGGAGATTTCTACCATTTGGGGCAACATCCAGAATACAAAGTCGTCTGACCAGAAGGAGAAGTTCTTGCGGATTTGGCGCGCCCTGCCATTGATATATAGCCAGTTCAATCACAAGCTCAGCCGCCAAGGATATGCCACCGAGGGTTATCAGTACCGATCGGCCGTTTCCTCTCTAGGCCAATGGCTGACTCAAGACACTGACCGCAGGTTCTGGTTCGTCGGGATCAATGACCTGACCAAAAGCGAAGAGCGCATAATTGCCCAGATGGTCGAAGCTGAACTTGCGACCATCATCTGGGATACTGACCAAGAGCTTCTTAGGCCAAATGCGTGGCTGGAGGCTGGTTTGTTCCAGCGGCGTTACCTGATGCACCCAGTTTTGGGCCAGACCTTTGATGCCGTATTGCCCCAACATCTTGTCCCGCCCACCGATAGCGATATCAAGGTGCCAGAGGTTATTGCAACAGCCGTGTCCCTGGTAGTTGGCCAAGCCAAGTTGCTACCTCAGCTGATTGCTACGGAAATGGCTCGCCTAAATGACCAGTCCAAACTGGCCATTTTGCTGCCAGATCCTGGTATGCTATTTACGGTACTGAACTCGCTACCCAAAACTGTTACCCAACTAAACCATAGTGGCCAACTAACCGAACAGCCCTTGTTGGTCAATGTCTCAATGGGGTATCCTTTCCGGCAGACCCCGTTATATAGTTTGCTCTATCATCTGATTGAGGCCCAGAAATCTAGCAGGATGGTTAAAGAGCAAGTCTGCTTTTACCATGACTATGTGTTGGCCATCATACAGCACCCCTATATAGTTGTTGGCAATGGGGAAGCTGTGGCCGAGATAGCCAATACAATCACCAGTCAAAACCTGATCTATGTCCCTCAGGACCTCTTGGCAGGATGGCCCATTGGGAAGTTGTTGTTCCGTCAGCTTCGAACAAGCCAAGAGATTTTCGATTTCCTGAACGCCCTTTTGGTTGAACTTAGCCGGCAGTTGTTAGAGCGCAACCCTGATAATGCTAGTATGGAAGACGAATACCTCTACCGTGCCATGACGACCCTCACCCGGTTTGAGAGTGTAGTGCAAGCTGCCAGCATTGCGTTGGAGATCGACTTGTTTTGGCAAATGTTGCGCCAGTTGCTAGACCAGATCAAACTGCCTTTTGCCGGCGAACCACTCGAAGGCCTCCAGATCCTGGGTATGCTCGAAAGTCGGAACCTAGACTTTGAGTCCGTCATCATCGTAGGTGCCAACGAAGGACTATTGCCGAAACTAGGTGCTCATGGCTCGTTTATCCCCTATAACTTGCGCCGCACCTTTGGTCTCTCGACCCATAACGAGCAAGATGCCGCCCAGGCCTACTTATTCTATCGCCTGTTGTTTGGTGCCAAGCGAGTCAACCTACTCTACAATGCCGAAAGCACCGAGCAGATTAAGGGCGAACCAAGCCGATATTTCTACCAGCTCCACTATGGTTTGCAATGGCCCGTGCGGCAGCAGGTTTTGGCGAGTCAGGTCCAGCAATTGCCGGTACACCTGCTCAATGTCTCGAGCACTCCAGCGATAAGAGCCAAGATCCGTAACCGATTTACTGTTGCTGGAGAGGGTGTAAAAACGCTTGATCCATCGGCCATCTCGACTTTACTGGACTGTAAACTCAAGTTTTACCTTCGGCAAATAGGCCAAGTCTATGGCAGTGAGGCTGTCACTGAGGAGGCCCAGACCAATGCAGTCGGCCAACTGTTACACCATAGCATGGAGTGGATTTACCTCCAGCTCAGGGCACATAAAGATGGCAGCAGAGTCGTTGAGGCGACCGATCTTCCATGGCTAAAGTCTCGGGTAACTACAGCGCTAGAGCATGCCCTGCCGCTTGAAAACTATCCACCTACTATTGCTGAGCTTCGTGGTCAGCTCCTGATCATCGTGCAGGTAGTTCAGTACTACGTGCACAAATTGCTGGAGCTGGATGCCGCTTACGCACCGTTTGAAATTCTGGAGCTTGAGACCGAAAGTAATCAAGACCCTTGGCTATTAACAATACAGGCAGGGGATGGTACAACCGATCAGTTTAGGCTTGGTGGGCGCATCGACCGCATTGACCGGAAGGATGGCAACATCAGGATCATGGACTACAAAACGGGAAAGGCTGACCAGAAGGCTGAGTCCTTGGTTCAAGTTTTTGGGAAGGACGAAAAGAAAAAATCTCTAAGCGCCATCTACCAGACTATACACTATACCCATTTGTTCGGCCAGCGAAATCCTGCTTTGGCAGCAAATCATAAGTTGGTGCCTGGCATCATCAGCCTCCGAAACTGCTTTACAGAGAACTATGATATGGGTACCTCACCGCAAATTCTGATTGGCAAGGATAATCCCGTGCTGGACTATCAGCGGCAATATGCCCAACAGTTTAAAGCAGAGGTGCAGTCACTCCTAACCGAGTTGATGGACCCCGAGATGGTCTTTAGCCAAACCGAAAACCTCAATACTTGTATCTATTGTGACTACAAAACACTGTGCCAACGCTGAACATTATCCGCAAGTTTGCAGAACTGATCAACGTTGGCACAGCAAAGTAAACTAGCCTATCGGTTTAGTAGTCAGCCTTATATCTTGTAGAACAACCACTTAGATAGTTCCTTGTAGGTCACCTTCTTGCCATACATCAGGACACCCACACGGTAGATACGTCCTGCAAGCCAAATACAGCCAACAAAGGTCAATACCAACGACACCATACTTAAGGCCAACTGCCACATCGGTACCCCAAACGGGATCCTGACCATCATCACGATAGGAGAGGTGAAGGGGATGATACTGGCCCACACCGCAGTTGTACTCTCTGGGTCATTGATGGCTGACGAAGCAATCATGAATCCAATAATTAGCGGGATCGTGATCGGGAGCATAAACTGTTGCGTATCCGTCTCATTATCAACCGCTGAACCAACTGCCGCAAATAAGGAACCATAGAGTAGGTATCCACCAATGAAGAAGAAGATAAAGCAACCCAATATCATCGGGATGTTGAGTGAACCTACAATCTTAGTGATTTTGGCCATCGGGTTTTTGGCGGTATCAGCGGCTGTGCCTACTGTACTTTCTGCTGCTGCACCAGCGATTTGTGGCGCTGTGGTGCTTGCTCCGTTAGCTACGACCTCGGTTTTAGTTTCCTTTTTGTCTGCCAAAGCCGATACCACCAGTGGTACTGCAATTGTGCCGACCAAATAGCTAAGGCCAATCCAGACCACAAATTGGGTGAGACCCACCAGTGCAATGCCAACAACTTTGCCCATCATAAGCTCAAATGGCTTCACTGAGCTAATCATGACCTCGATGATGCGGCTGGTTTTTTCCTCGATCACTCCACGCAGGACCTGCACACCGTACAAGAAAATGAACATATAAATCAGGAAAGCACCTGCAAAGCCAGCAACTGTAGCCGCAGCTGAGCTGCTATCTGACTCTTGGCCAGCTTCCTTGTCTAGGATCTTGGTATCAATACTTACATCTACATCCAGCTTAGCTAGGGTCTCTTGGCTAATGCCACTGAGTTTGAGTTTCTGGGCCTTTAGGTCCTTCTCGATCGCATTGCTTATGTCACTTACTAGGTCGAGGGATAGGTTTTTTGCCGAAATGAGTTTGATGCCTTCTGGTTTTTCGGGGGTGATGTTTGGTATCACCAACAAAGCCTCGTAGGTACCATCTATGACCGATTTTTTGAGATGGTCCTCTGGTTGATCCGCAAATAAGTACTTAACCTCCTCCGTACTTTTCAGTGTCTGGCTGAACTGTTTGGTCTGGTCGATGACCGCAATTGTCTTAAGATCCTTACTGCTCATGGCCATCAGGATAGGCACGATGTAAATACCAAGGGTCAGGACAGGCCCAAGGATGGTCATCACAATGAAGGACTTTTTCCGGACTCTGGTCAGGTATTCGCGCTGGATGATGAGGCTAATCTTGCTCATGAGAGTAGGATTGAGGATAGGAGAACTGAGGGTTCAGTGACTGTCTGTCTAATCGTAAAACAATGATAAGCCAATAATGCCGACATTGGAACAAGATCAGCTGTCATATCTGATTTTTGGCCTGTCAGCCTGACTAGCGGACAAAAAGGCATTCGAATTAAGAAATCAAAAAGTATCGAATGATTGGAAAAATAATTTAGGCTTGCCTAAACTTTACAACAATGCTGTATCTTTGTATCGCAGCAAGACATCTCTTCAATGTATGGTGGTCTTGGGGGTACCCTTGTAATGGACGGATTCTACATCATTTTGGTAGGTAGTTTGGTGGCAGTATCATGCGCCTTGCTAGGCTGTTGGCTTATCCTTCGGAAGATGGCGATGGTTGGCGATGCGATTTCGCATGCCATCCTACCTGGTATTGTGATTGCTTTCTTGGCTACCGGCACCCGCAACACCGGACCTATGCTATTTTGGGCCTGCATGTTTGGTCTGCTAAGTACAGTCCTCATCGAGTGGCTACACCAAAAAGCTAGGCTCCAGACCGATGCCGCAATCGGTGTCACCTTCACCTGGCTGTTTGCCATCGGTGTGATTTTGGTTTCGGTTTATAGCAGCGAGGTGGATCTGGATCAGGACTGTGTGCTCTATGGCGAGATCGCCTATGTACCGCTCGATCTTTGGGTCACAGGGTCAGGCTGGAATCTAGGCCCCAAAGTCGCCTGGATATTGGGTGGGGTACTAACCTTAGTAGTTACCTTCGTCACCCTAGGCTATAAAGAGCTCCAACTTTCGACCTTTGACGCAGAGTTTGCACGCTTCACGGGTATGAGGACCCAGATCTGGCATTACAGCCTTATGTCTTTGGTAAGTTTGGTCACCGTTACAGCTTTTGAAGCTGTTGGGGCCATTTTGGTAGTGGCATTATTGGTTGTACCTGCTGCCGTCGCCTACCTGCTAGTCAACTCCTTGAGAGCCATGTTGTTACTTGCCGCCTTGGTGGGCGTCGTTTGCTCGGTAGGGGGGTATGGCATGGCAGTAGTAACGGGTGGGTCAATTGCCGGGGCTATGGCCACTGCGGCTGGTTTGCTGCTGCTGCTAACCGCAGTCGGCACTGTTTTACTGCGACGATTTGTGTCAAAAGCTGATGTAAAAATGGCCTAGTTTGCCTAATAAATCAGGTTTTGGGCTCTCATACCTTTACATTTTGGGCTACAATAGATAGATTAGCCACTTCAAACTTGCAGCCTAGCCAACACGTGCTGTCATAATCCACGCAAAACCGTCCGGAAATGCCGCAGCAATTACTAGTTTTGCCAAAGCCCCATACGGGATATTTAGGTTGTTTGTTGTTGCTATCAATGCTGCTACTGTCTGCTTTTTCGTCATGCAGGACCGTAGCAAAACGTCAGTACAAGGAAGTAGGTAGCAACACCGAGGTGGACGGAACTTACAATACCACTAAGGACGCCTACTATAAGTTTGACAAAAAGATGGAGCGAGTCTACACGCCCATCTATACCATCCGCACTAACCACTATTTAGTTGGTAATGAGTGTATGCGTGAGTTTACTCGCTCAATGGGCTTTGAATACATGCCATACGATGAGTATCCACACGAAACCTATGGCCCGGTAGGCTACCATTTCTACAACATCACGAGCCGCATCGGGATGATATTCAAAAAGGGACCATTCTGGAAAGCAAAGGTCAATAAAAGGCTGGCGGAGTGCCGTAGGGCTAGTGGTGATTTCATAGGGCTTAATATGGGACCACTGCCTGATAACCCTGTAGTTTTCTAGGGACCAACCCTGATAATGTCATTTAGCAAAAGGCCACCGCTATGGGTGGCCTTTTGCTTGATAAGGTATCAATGAAGCGCCGCTTGAGAACGGACCGCTACTGCCACTAATTTGGCTCTGATGGCTCAGGGAATACACCTACATACGTCTCTGGAGATAAAGACCGTAGTTCGGCTTTGACCTCCTCACGTACATCCAGGCTGTCGATAAAGACAAACATACCGTCCATCGTGATTGTGCCGTTAGCACCGCGGGTCAGTTGTTTAAGTGCATTATACGGATCAGGATAACGCTCACGCCGCAAGATGGTCTGGATGGCCTCTGCGAGAACCTCTGGGGTGTTGGCTAGGTCCGTTGCAAGGGCTTGTTGATTTAACTCAAGTTTACCGAGGCCTTTGATGATGGACTCGATGGCAATGACGGTATGCGCAAACGGAAGGCCTAGGTTACGCAGAACGGTGCTATCTGTAAGGTCACGTTGCAGGCGGCTGATTGGTAGCTTGTTCGAAAAATGGTCAAACAAGGCATTGGCTACCCCAAGGTTGCCTTCCGCATTTTCAAAGTCAATTGGGTTGACTTTGTGCGGCATGGCAGATGAGCCGACCTCGCCAGCTTTGGTTTTCTGTTTAAAATACCCGATCGAGATGTAATGCCAGATGTCTCTACAGAGGTCAATCAGGATGTTGTTGACCCTCCGGTGCCCATCACAATGTTCGGCCAAGTTGTCGTAGGACTCAATCTGGGTCGTGTATGTGGTCCGATGCAGACCAAATTCCTCGATCAAGAAGTCATCCATAACAGATGGCCAGTCGATGTCCGGATAGGCTACAACGTGGGCGTTGAAGTTGCCAGTGGCCCCGCCAAACTTGGCAGCCATATCGATCGACTCTAGGTAGATCAGTTGCGACTCTAGCCTAGCCACAAAGACATGTAACTCCTTACCCAAACGCGTCGGGGAAGCGGGTTGACCATGGGTGCGTGCTAACATTGGGATATCTGACCAGGTTTTGACCAGCTCCCTGAGTTTCATGACCAACTCACCATAAGAAACCGAAAGTACCTCCTCCTTGAACTCCTGCAACAAAAGCGGGATGGCAGTATTGTTAATGTCCTGGCTCGTGAGGCCAAAGTGAATAAACTCGACATCATTCCCATAGCCCATCTCGGTGAACTTCTTGCGTAACCAATACTCAACTGCCTTGACGTCATGGTTGGTTGTTGCTTCAATAGATTTGATCTCGATCGCATCCTCAACGGTGAAATCTAGGTAAAGCTCCCTAAGGGCCTCTTCATCTAGGTTGAGATGTTCTAACTCAGGTAGGCCAAGGTTGACTAGCAGGATAAAGTATTCTACCTCTACCTCGACGCGGTACTTCATCAGTGCATACTCCGAAAAGTACTCCCTAAGGTCGGTTACCTTATTAGCATAACGTCCATCGATGGGGGATATCGCCATCAGTTGGTCTGGCTGCGGGCTGGTCTGGACATCTTGGTTGGTGTAGCCGACGTGCATCATGATTTGGGTGATTAAACAACTTTTAACTTCTAGTCCCAAAACTACCTACTAACTTTGTAGGGCGGGGGTATTTTCAACTATTGCCTCCATTTTTTATGCAGCAAACACCAACCAAGACATCAGGCAGTCCTGTGCCACGTCGCTTCACGACTGCTGGCAAAGGGAGCCTCTTGGCACTTTTCGTATTCCTAACAAGCCTAGGATTTTCAGATAGCACCTATGCCCAATACCTCAGGGCGTCTAATGGAGGAGCAGTTTTTGGTACGGTACTCGAGACTTCCTCTGATAGCACCCTGATCTGGTTGAGGAACCCAACAGCTAACCCCGTATCATTGACAGGTGCCAAGTACTATCCCATTTACGGTAGCTATGCTTTCTCGTCCCCAGACACCAACCGAACGATCCCTGCCAATGACTCGATCAGAATCAAGGTGAAGTTCAAGCCTGTGCACAACATCAACAACCTGAGCACCATCGTCCTCAAAAACAATGGCGGTCGTGGCACTACGGCTCTTTCAGTACGTGGGATCTGTAACTACAGCAAAACCTATTACAGCAGCTCCTTTGGCCTTTCAGAGAACGCTCTCAAAACAGCACTCAAGACTACAATTTCGGCCAACTACATTTCCTTAGGGTACAATAGTGGCGCGCGAGACCAGATGTTCATGACCATCGACAACAAGCGGGTCAATGGTCAAGGTGCATCGGTTAACACCATTGAATGCTGTTATACAGGGCGTCAGGTTATCGGTTATGCCAACCGAACAGCTGCACAGGGACCTGGTGGTGCAGTTTTTAATACTGAGCATACCATGCCACAATCTTTATTTAATAGTGCTGAACCTATGCTAAGTGACTTGTTCCACTTGTTCCCTACCACTTCAGGAGCAAATGGCAGTCGAGGTAATTTGCCTTTCGGGATTGCTACCCAGCCGTATCGTGATGTAGCGGTTAATGCCTCGAGCAAGTTAGGAGCCAATGGTGTGTATATGCCTCGCGACTCGCAAAAAGCAGTGGCTGCGCGTGCCCTCCTATACTTTGTGACCCGCTACAATGACAATTCTGGTTTCGTAGCCCCTCAAGAGGCTATCCTGCGGACTTGGGCTAAACAGTTCCCGGTAAATGCTATCGATCGCAAACGTAATGACGACATCTTCAGTGTCCAACGCAACCGCAACCCATTTATCGACTACCCTCAGTTCCTGGACCGTATCACGTCTGTTAGCACCACCAACGGTGGCACCAACATCATCGCAGCTGATATGCCTGAGTCGGCCATTAGCTATGGCAATGTAGCAAACGGTGTTCCTGAAGTTTATAGTTTCGTTGTGGTTAACAGCGGCAATACCTTGCTAACCTTGTCCAATGCTGCCTTGCAGGTTACTTCTGGTAGTGGCAGCTTGGCCTTTGCTGGCGGATCTGACAACAGCGTAGGCTTGTTCCCTGGCGAGGCAAAAACCTACCTCGTGAGTTTGACCAGTGCCACAGCTGGTGCCTTAACAGGCAACTTGACCTTCACGACCAACTTGCCATCTGCTAATGTTACCGTGCCGATCACGGCCAATATCCTGACTGGATTGCCAGCTGGCGGCACTAGTTTCCGTTATCAGGACCCACAGCTTTATCCAAATCCTACATCTTCTGGTTTCAACCTGACCTCACCTGACTTTGCAGGTGTGACTGTCTTGTTGGATGTACTTAGCGGCACAGGTCGGACGGTCCTAACTGGTCGTTATACCTTTGATGCTAACGGAACCCTTTCTACGGCAGTTAACAACCTACCGGCAGGCGTGTACCTTATCAGGATCAGGGTTGGAGGCTATACCAAGTCCTACAGGCTCATCAAGAACTAGATCAATCTGCCGCCCTTTGGTCAAAAGTATAACAGTCCCGCTCGGTCAATTCGTCGAGCGGGACTGTTTTTTTATGTGGATTGCCAAAAGAATAGCACAGGCTATTAATCGCCAAAAACAGCCCTACCTAGTCGGTCATTGATGGCCTGCCCTAAGCCTTCCGAAGGGAAGTGCGCCACCACGATATGCCGAACGGCTAGGTGGCTATCAAGCAACCGCATGACGTCAAATAGGCGTGTAGCGGCCTCTTTGAGGTTTCCATCTGGTGATAACAAAAACTGCTGTTTTTCAGGTACTTGACTGGCTTGAGCTATAACTTCGTCCGAAGCGCCAAAACTAGATAGGGTAGTGGTCAAATCTTTGTCCAACCCTATAAATCCTATCGCTGAAACACTTTCTTTAGTTGCCCACCAGCTATCTGGAATGGTGCTTACCCAGACAGTTGGTTTGGAGGTAGCGTAATGCTTCATCAGCTGTCCTGGGGTTGCTGCGATTGTTTTGCCACTACGCTCTTGGGCCTTGGTAGCTTGAGCGATTGGCCCAACCACAGCAATGATTTCCTCTGCTGAAATGCCACCATGGCGGTAAAGGGTGACCTCACCAGTTGCATCCACGCCAATTATCGTGCTCTCGACCCCGACAGTGCATGGTCCCCCATCAAGAATATAGGGGATTGACCTACCCAGCTGTTTGGCTACGTGTTGTGCCGTGGTTGGGCTAACGTACATAAACGGATTGGCACTTGGCGCCGCCAATGGGAAACTGAGCGACTGCAACAATGCCAGTGCCATCGGATGCGCAGGCATTCTGATGGCAACCAAATCACTACCTGCCGTTACCAAGTCTGGGACAATGGGGCGCTTTGGCAACAATAACGTTAACGGGCCAGGCCAGAAGGCATCCATCAGTCGCTGCGCCTTTGGGGGTACCACCTGCACATATCTAGCGACATCCGCTTGCTGACCTATATGGATGATCAGCGGATTAAAAGTAGGGCGTTGCTTAACCTCGAATATGCGAGCCACTGCTGCTTGGTTAAGCGCATTGCCAGCCAGTCCATAGACTGTCTCTGTCGGTAATCCGATCACCTCTCCGGCTTCGAGCAAAGCCTTGGCATAGCCTATATCCGTCCCTATTTGGGCGGTTTTCTGGCTTTGAAGGTGATCAGTGATAGCAGACATGGTTGACTACAAAGATACAGCCTTAGGACCAATACCATACCAAAACGGAGGGCATGGTAGTTTCCATGACCCTAATCCAGCGTCTCGGCCTTAGCTCGCCTATAAAGGTCAAGTAATTTGGCATACTTTACCACTGGGTACATGGCCGAAAATAGGGCCCATATAAAACCAGGATATCCGTCCAAGATCAACCCTTTGAGCAAGTAAAGCTGCAAAAAGGAGATTGGGAAACGGATCATCACGTAAAGTTTACTGGTCCGTTTGCCTCGCCGATAAAGATCCTCGGCACCGCGGGAGGTGTATTCGTTAAACTTGGCCCAATAGTGGCCTAGGTCTGGGTAGCTATAGTGCAGCATCTTATGCCTCAAAATACCTATAGGGCCAGTCAATTCCACATCCTCATGCACTTGGGCATCGTTATAGTTGCCAAAGTTGCGATTGAAAAGCCTTAAATGGGTTTTGCCACGCTCGCCACCATAACGCATATAGCGTCCCAGAAAGACAAAATCCCTCGGGACACGATAACCAACATGGACAGGCTCCTGTCCTCCCAATATTTGTTTGATATCCACGGCCAAAGCTTCAGAAACGACCTCATCGGCATCAACTACAAAGACCCAGTCGTTATTGGCTTGGCTGACGGCAAATCGCTTCTGAAGGCCGTAACCCAAAAAAGGTTGGACGATCACTCGTGCTCCCCACTCCTTAGCAATTGCCACAGTGTTATCTGTGCTTTGGCTGTCAACCACCACAACCTCGTCCGCCCAGTGGAGGGCAGCAAGGGTTCGGCCCAGGTTGTGGGCCTCGTTTTTGGTGATGATTACAACCGAGCAGTTGATGGCCTTATTTGCTTAAGCGTGAACGAGTTGTATAGCCACACTACATGTTGACTATCATGTGCAATCTATTGATCAAACCGATATTCCTTCACCGTGTTGATGAAGACCTTGACGTGCTCTGGGTCGATATCCGGATAGACACCATGGCCTAGGTTGGCGATGGTACCTCGTTTGCCAAACTCCCTGAGCATAGCTTCCGTCTCTTTCTTGATTGTAGCTGGGTCAGAATAGAGGACACAAGGATCTAGATTGCCTTGCAGCGTTTTGTGCGGACCAAGAGCCTTGCGGCTTTCCTGAATGCGCATATTCCAGTCCAACCCAATAACTTGGCATGGTAGGTGTTGCATTTCCTCAAGGGCAAAAAAAGCGCCTTTTGCAAACACCGTCTTAGGCACCGAGGTTACGCCTTCGCAAATCTGTTTGATGTAGGGTAGCGAAAAGGTGCTGTATTGTGCTGGGCTCAGGATACCAGCCCACGAGTCGAATATCTGAACCAAATCAGCCCCACTCCGTACCTGCATATTGAGGTAGGCGATGGTGCCTTCGGTGATTTTCTGCAATAACTTATGACTGAGCTCTGGGTTGGTGTAGAGCATCTTTTTAGCCTTGCTGAACGTCTTAGACCCACCACCCTCGATCATATAAGCGAAGATGGTCCATGGGGCACCCGCAAACCCAATCAAAGGCACACGGCCATTGAGCTCACTTTTGACGATCCGGAGGGCGGAAGCCACATAGTGTAGATGTTCCTCTGGGTCGGCAACACGAAGTTTGTCAACGTCGGCCATGGTTTTGACCGTCTCAGGGAAGTGAGGGCCTTTTTTCTCTTCCATCACGTAGGGCAGGCCCATCGCTTCTGGGATTACCAAGATGTCCGAAAAGATGATGGCGGCATCAACACCAAGCAAGTCAACAGGTTGGAGGGTTACCTCGGCTGCCAGTTCGGGCGTTGTTGCTAGCTGGATAAATCCTTTAGCTTTTTCGCGCACGGCGCGGTATTCAGGTAATATTCGGCCTGCTTGGCGCATCAGCCATACTGGTACACGTTCTACGTCTTGGCCAGCAGCGGCACGTAATAGCAAATCGTTCTTGTGCATGGGCGCAAAGGTAAGGGCTAAGCAGGTTTTGTTGGCATACTTACGCCGATTGCTTGTTGCCAGAATTTTTAACAAGGCAGGTAGGCCGCCTTTGTTTGCTGATTTGCCAATCTTGAGCCGCAATGGAACCTTATTCAGGTCCACTAACAATCCGCTGGACTTGATGTCCGTACCTGTTTTGCCCTATCTTGCAACTTTAGTGATCAGCTAACCAAATCAAGCACGCCCACGTAGAGCATCTGGGCGCACCGACCTCCATGGCCGACTATAACCCGCAACAGCTAGAAGCCAAATGGCAAGCCTATTGGCAACAAAACATTACCTTTAAGTCAGACATTGATCCTACTAGGCCTAAGTACTACGTCCTTGATATGTTCCCCTACCCAAGTGGTGCGGGTCTGCATGTGGGTCATCCGCTAGGGTATATCGCTAGTGACATCGTCGCTAGATATAAGCGCCAAAAGGGCTACAACGTTCTCCACCCAATGGGGTTTGACAGCTTTGGCTTACCTGCCGAGCAATATGCCATACAGACTGGGCAACATCCTGAAAAAACAACTCGCGAAAACATTGCTCGTTACCAGGAGCAACTCAAGCAATTAGGTTTTAGCTATGACTGGGACCGCGAGGTGCGGACAAGCGACCCTAGCTACTATCGGTTTACACAATGGATTTTTGGTCTGCTTTTCAACAGCTGGTACAACCGCCAGACCGAATCTGCCGAACCGATCGAGACCCTCAAAGCTCACCTCGCAGGATTTGGCACCGCTGATCTGGACGCCGTGGCCGATGATGATGCCACCACATTAACGCCAGAAGCTTGGAAAGCCCTAGATCCTGCTGGTCAAGAGGCGATTTTACAACAGTATCGCCTAGCCTATAAATCCTATTCGACCGTCAATTGGTGCCCAGCCTTGGGTACCGTTTTGGCCAATGACGAGGTCAAAGATGGTGTGTCCGAACGTGGTGGATACCCAGTCGAGCTCAAGGTGATGCAGCAATGGAGTATGCGTATTACGGCCTATGCCAGCCGCCTACTTACTGGTCTTGATAGCCTAGACTGGACCGACTCGATCAAAGAAATGCAGCGCAACTGGATCGGTCGGAGCCAAGGGTGCAGCCTGCGGTTTGATGTGGTAGGTACGGACGGTAACCCAACAGGCCAACAAATCGAAGTCTTCACCACTAGGGTAGACACAACCTTTGGTGTTACTTTCCTAAGCCTTGCCCCTGAAAGTGAACTTGCTACTGCCCTCATCACCCCTGCACAGGCCGAGGCCGCCAATGCCTATATCGATGCTGCCAAAAACCGCAGCGAACGTGATCGGATGGCAGATGTCAAAACCATCAGTGGCGTTTTCACGGGTAGCTATGCACGAAATCCATTCAACGATGCCTTAATCCCGATCTGGATTGCGGACTATGTTTTAGCAGGATATGGTACTGGTGCCGTGATGGCTGTGCCTAGTAGCGATACCCGCGATTATGCATTTGCCAAACATTTTCATCTGCCGATAATTCAGGTTCAAACCGGTCCGCAGACAGACATCAGTCAGTCCGATTTTGACGCTAAGGCTGGTACCATGATCAACTCTGGTTTCTTGGACGGATTGACTGTTCCAGAAGCCATCACAGCGGCCATCGCCTATGTCGAACAACAGGGCTGGGGCAAGGGCAAAATCAACTACCGCTTGCGGAACGCGATTTTCAGCCGTCAGCGCTATTGGGGTGAGCCGATCCCCGTCTATTTTGAAGGCGAGATCCCGCACCTGATACCAGATGCTGAGCTACCGCTGGTGCTGCCGGAAGTGGATGCTTATTTGCCAACCGAAACGGGCGAGCCACCACTAGGCCGAGCCAAAGACTGGCATTATCAGTCATCAGACCAGCCGATCGAGACTAACACGATGCCTGGCTGGGCAGGTAGTAGTTGGTACTTCTTGCGCTACATGGACCCGCAGAACCAAGCCGTCTTTGCGGACCGAACCAAGATAGACTATTGGCAACAGGTCGATCTCTATATCGGTGGGGCAGAGCACGCCACAGGCCACCTATTGTATAGCCGCTTCTGGACCAAGTTTTTGTATGATCTGGGCTACATCGGCTTTGACGAACCGTTCAAAAAACTGGTTAATCAGGGCATGATACAGGGGACTAGCGAGTTGGCATCGGTTTTTATCAACCCAGCCTCAGAGGCCAATGGTCTGCCAAAATACTTCCTACTATCAGCTGATGTTGATCAGGAGGCTTGGTTGGCCACGCAGTTAATCCCATTGACTGCCATGTCCATTCACCTTGATGTTAACATCGTCAGCAATGGCGTCCTAGATCTTGCTCAGTTCGTGGCTTGGCGGCCAGACTATTTGCAGGCTCAGTTTGTCGTACCTGCCGGCTATTTTCAGGTGGGGCAGTTCACCGAAACCAAACCAGGGGCCAAGACAGATTTTCGCACCCGCCAAGAAGTCGAGAAGATGTCCAAGTCCAAGTACAACGTCGTCAATCCGGACCTCATAATCAATAGGTACGGTGCGGACACGTTGCGGATGTACGAAATGTTCTTGGGGCCTTTGGAGCAAACCAAACCTTGGAACACCAATGGCATTGAAGGGACCTACAAGTTCTTGCGTCGGTATTGGCGCCTCTTCTTTGACGATGCTGGCAAACTAGTGGTTACTGAGGCAGAGCCTAGCCCAGAAGAGCTCAAGGTTTTGCACCGGACAATCAAGAAGATTGGCGATGATATCGAACGCTTATCCTTCAATACCTGTGTATCGACCCTTATGGTTGCACTTAATGACCTCCAAGCCCTTAAATGCAACAAACGTTCAGTACTGGAGCCACTCACTATTGTCTTGAGTAGTTTGGCCCCGCATATAGCGGAGGAGCTTTGGTCAGCCTTAGGCCACACCACCTCGATTTCGACAGCAACATATCCCGCCTTTATCGAAGCCTACCTTGTTGAGTCATCCTTTGATTGCCCTATTAGCATCAATGGCAAAACGAAGGCGAACCTGCAACTTGCGATAGGACTGTCAGCAGCGGATGTTGAGGCCATTGTTTTGGGTAATGAACAGGTGCAGAAAATCCTTGATGGTAAACCACCCAAAAAGATTATTGTGGTGCCTAACCGTATTGTCAATATTGTGGTTTAGGTCATTAGGCTGCCCAGATTGGCCCCAGCGTTGTGTAAGTGGCTGTTTTTGCGATTGTTAACGAACACTCGTTGGTGATAATTATTACTAAATTTTCGGATGTAGGTTGGAAGTTGCCCTAATGTTTCGGACATTGGAGTATATATACTCATACAACCTCGTTGGCTTTGTCTCAAGACGCCTCATTTTGGAGATTCAGCATCCTGTTATTCGGGCTTTTAGCCAGCCTTTGGGCAGGTGTGGCTGTTGCCCAATCTACTCCTGATTTTGACAGCTTGAGGCAAGCTGTAGGAAATGCAAAGGGGCCATCAGCAATGGCTAGGCAGCAGCTGGTTCTCACCACTAGTTTTGTGGTTGCAGGCCAACTTGATAGCGCCGATAATCACCTCGGGAAGGCCAAAGCCATTTTGGCTAATGTGCCCAATGACACCAACAATGTGCGAGTATCCTACCTATCGGGGGTATTAGCGTATGTACGGGGCAATTTCCAAGCAGCTCTACCACACTTTTCCGTAGTGGTTTCGCAGGCTAACAGCGCTTTCTGCCTTCAGGATCGTGCCAAATCTTGGGTTAAACTCGGTGTCTGTTACCAGCGTCTAACCCGTACTGCCGAGGGCATTGCCGCAGTATTGGAGGCCGAAAAGTTGGCAAAGCAGCAAGCGGACCCTGCCTTGATGGGAGACGTTTATTTTATGCTTGGGGTATTGTATGGAGCCACCGGTAATCATCCGACCGTCAAAAGGTACTACGAGCAAGCCCTGCAGTATATGCCGGCGAAAGACGAATACCGAAAAGCCATGGTGCTCAATTCCTTGGCCCTACTGTATTCGGTTAGTAATCAGGACCGTAAGGCAATTGATGCTTACCTCCAATGTTATCAGATTGCCCTCAGGACCAATACCACTGAGAATGGCTATGGATCATTGGCGAATGCTGGGCTTATCATTGTAAACCAGCCAGATTACAGAAGGGCTTTACCCATCATTGACACCTTAATGGTAGCCGGCAAGCGGTTAAAGCGACCCTACCTGCTGCACTTCGGATATGCCATTAGGGCACAGTATCATAAACGCCAACACCACTACAAATTAGCCCAGGCTAGCCTCGACTCGGGCATCATGTGTCTGAAACGTAGTGGGGAGATTAGCTCCTTACCCCAATTGTTGGCGGCGCAAACTGAAATTGACTCCTTGGCTGGGGACTACAAGAAAAGCCTCAGGACCCGAAGCGAGCTAGCCCGGGTCAAGGACATGGTGTATGACAACCAGAAACTGGCCAAGATTGAAGAGATGCGGATCAAGTTTGATACCGAAAAATCTGAGGAACGAAACAAAATCTTGGCTACTGAGCTAGAAGCCGAATCCTGGAGACGGAACACACTAGTTGCAGTGGTTTTGTTGTTGGTATTGGCCGCAATTGGCCTATGGTTTATCCTGACCCAGACAAGGCGATTGTCCAACCAGCGTGCCATCATCCTGGAGAAAGAACGGCTGACGGCCAAGCTGGAGCAAGAGCAAGCCGCACAACAAGCAGCATTTTTGGCCAAGCAGTTGGCCATGCAAGAGGAGCTGGCCCAAGCCGAACAGAATGAAAAAGAGGCTGCCTATCGCGCACTAGTATCGACAAATACATTGTCAGCGCACCGACGAGATGTGATTGCCAAAACTCAAACCGTCCTCAAGCAGTATCCTAAACTTTCCCGCCAACTCGAAGATCTATTGGAGCGGGTAGAAGATAGCCAAGACCTAGAGTTGGAATGGGAAAAATACAAGGCGGCATTTCTGCAAATTCATCCTGATTTTTTCAAACGCTTGGCCGGACTTTCGCCTGGCCTATCTGCTAATGACGAACGCCTAGCTGCTTATTTGCTAATGGGCATCACGGGCAAAGACTTGGCAAATTTGCTCAATCTAACCGAGCCAACAGTCCACAATAACCGGTCAAAACTTCGAAAGCGGTTGGGCCTTCAGCCTTCCGAGGATTTGGTCCTGTTCCTGCAAGAATTAGCCATCAGCGAGGCACTTCCCCAAAATACTTCTTAGAAAATGAGGTGATCATGAGGTGCTAAATGCCTTCTAACGACATCCATGATCCATTCTCTTCGCCCTAGACCTACCTTTGGCCTGCATCTGAGCTGGATTAGGAACCCCAAATGCAAATTGCCGAGTCTGCCGATCAGGCTGCCATTTTTCTACCTGATTCCTCACTCAATAGGGTAGCAAGCCTGGCGGAGTAGGTATTTGTTAGGCGTTATTGATGCTACTACTGCCAGCTTAGTTATTGCCAATTGTTGCCAACTATTCGCCACTTACGTAGGCGATGGTTTGCAAACTCATCTCCCATTATTTGCCGATTTGCTAACACCCAATTTCTAGAACCGCCAAGATCAAGAAGAAGTAGTATACGAAGTCTAAATGTGAATTTTGTTTTACTATTATCAACTTTGGTTTAGGCCCTTTTACCGAGTATTTTCCCCAATATCTCCACCATTTTTGGTTAGTGCTATTGCATTTAGGTTCCTGGATTGGCGTTAGGGGAAACCCTACCACCCACCAATTTCCTTATCAACTACCTTTTCCCCATTCCCATTCAGAGATGTGCTCCGACAGATACAACCCAATCTTGCCTGAATTGGCAATGACCAATCGCCAAACCCAATCGTCAAACCAAATGATATCCTATTTGGCCTTGGCTATCCTGTTGATTTTCAGCAGTATGTCACCTTCATTTGCGGCCAATTTCAAGGGACCAAACCGAACAGTCCATCCCTTTGCGAGTCCACACTCCTCGACAGTCGCCTTTAGTGCCTTGTTGCCTGATGGTGTCTTTGCCTCGTCGCATGACTGGGGTGACTATGATCAGGATGGAGATCAAGACCTAGTTATCCTAGGGATTGTCAATGGACAAGTGGCCACAACACTTTACACCAACAATGCTGGCGCGATGACTGCTGTAAACGGCACTCCGTTTGCCAACCTAGCCAACGGTACAGCTCAGTGGGCAGACTACGATAACGATGGCGATCTTGACCTGCTTGTCCAAGGCAATGACAACCCAGGTGGTGGCAGCTTTTTCACCCAAGTATGGAACAATGCTGGCGGTACATTCAGTTCCGTTTCGGTCCCAAGCAATAACTTCCTCAACGGAGGTAAATCCGCATGGGTCGACTATGACAATGACGGTGATCAAGACCTGATGCTTGCAGGCTTTAATTCCCTGATAGGTAGCCCCCAGATAGATATCTGGGAGTATAGCAGGGCTGGTGGATTTCAGCTCAATAGTGGTTCTGGGTTGCCTGGTTATACCAATTCGGCCTTCGAATGGGCAGACTATGACCGCGACGGAGATCAGGACTTACTCATATCTGGATTTGATGTTAGCAGTAGCTCTGTTGTTAAGTTATTTTTGAATAACGGTTCTGGAGTTTTTCAGGAACTCTCTGGTCTTGGTGTTACATGGCTGTCAGGGGGAAGTTTGGCGACAACTGACCTAAATCAAGATGGCTATCCTGATTTTGTTTTGACTGGTGTGGATCAAAACGGAACTTCGCAGACCCACATCTACCGCAATACTGGAGGTACAGGTTTTCAGCAATTATCGGGACTAACCATCCCAGGAATGACCAATAGCTCTACTGCTTGGGGTGACTATGATAACGATGGGGATCAGGACTTACTCATTAATGGTACTCAGGACTTTTCGCTCAGTACATTCGGCCAGATCTGGAACAATAATGGCAATTTGACTTTCAGCCAATCTTCAGCTACGGTGCCAGCTTGTTTTGGCGGCCGAGTTTCGTGGGTGGATATCGACAACGACCTTGACCTAGATGCCTTCGTGACAGGCGGTGGTCCTTTTGCCGACAAGGCCGCAATTGGGATTAACGCTGCTAGTACTGTCAATACACTCCCAACTGCCCCGATCATGACGCAAGCCGTACAGCAAGGTTGTGGTAGCATCTTGTTAGCCTTTGGTGGTGCAACAGATGCCCAAACTGCTGCAAATGGGTTAACCTATAACATAAGGATCGGTACCAGCGCAGGTGCCAATGACCTTGTCTCAGGAATGGCAGATAGGAGCTCAGGTTATCGGCTGATTACGGTCCGTGGGCAATATTTAGGTACTGGTGGGGTCGCCACCGCCATTCTGCGTGGTTTCCCTGCCGGCACCTACTTTGTAGCCGCTCAGGCCATTGATGGTGCATTTGAGGCAGGCCCATGGTCAGCAGAGCTTTCGGTAACCGTTGTTTCTGACCCAGAAATGACCAGCACCCTGAGCCGCTCGATGAACTGTAGCACCAATCGCTTTATCTACAGCCCAACCTTTGCTGGCACGACGACAACCTACTCATGGACACGGGCAGCTGTTGCGGGTGTTGATAATCCCGCTGTTACAGCACCGCAGCCATACGCCCCTAACGAAATCCTGACCAATACCTCTGGTGCTGAGGTTATTGTCACGTATGTGATGTTGGCTGGCAACCAGTTTTGCACCAAGTCATACAATGTGGAGGTGCGGGTAGCCTC
>CANHWS010000015.1 GCA_947464365.1 Cytophagaceae bacterium
CCTTAAGGTTTGGGCCGAGGAGGCTTTACACTTACCAGTCAAGTTAGGCACAGAGGCCGAAATCCTGCAGGACCTCACTTTTTTTGATTTCCTGAGCGGACTGTATTACGGTCTAATGCTGGTCATGATCTTCTATAACCTCTTTATCTGGTTTAGTCTGCGTGACCCGCTTTACTTGTTATATGTCCTCTACGTCATTTGTGTGGCCTTCACACAAATCTGTTTGCAGGGATATGGCTATCGATTTTTGTGGCCTGGTTCGCCACAGTTCCAAGTCTATGCTGTCCTAATTGCAGGCGCTAGTTCCGGGATTTCCACGATCTTGTTCATCAAGCCAATCCTCCAGATGCGGCAACGAGCCCCAAAGCTGGACATGGTTATGCTCGGTATTTTTGGCCTCTATTTGTTTGTCCTGCTGGTCATTCTGTTGGACAAAAAGGTGCTAGCCTATAACCTGATAGATCTTGGTGCCTTGCTCGGAGCGTTGACGATCTTGGCAGCCGCAATCACGATTAGTGTACAAGGATATAGGCCCGCTAAGTTTATCCTCGTTTCGTGGACCATGTTTTTGATTTCGGTCATTGTCTTTGTCCTCAAGGACTTTGATTTGGTACCCCACAATAGCTGGACAAACTACAGTCTCTTGATAGGTTCAGGTGTCGAGACAATACTACTGTCCATTGCGCTTGCTGACCGTATTAACATCCTCAAGCTGGAAAAGGAACAAAGCCAGGCCGAAACCATCTCAGCCTTGGTCGAGAACGAAAAGCTGGTAATCGCCCAGAACAATCTTGTTAAGGAGCAGAACGTCATTCTCGAGCAAAAGGTCGAAGCCCGAACACTAAGCCTGCAACAGTCCAACACGCAGCTATCTGTGGCCCTCACCGACCTGAAGGAGGCCCAAACCCAACTGGTAGATGCAGAAAAAATGGCTACCCTCGGTCAGCTCACGGCTGGCATCGCTCATGAGATCAACAACCCCATCAATTTCGTCATCAGCAACATCCAGCCCCTTAGGCGTGACTTTGAGGACATCAAAGAGGTCTTGACGGTGCTAGAGACTGCTACAACCCCAGCTTGGGACAACGAAAAGGCGGTTGAGGCCAAAAAGTTGATCAAGGACCTAGAGCTGGACTATTTGCTCGAAGAAGTGCAACAATTACTGAACGGAATCGACGAAGGTGCCAAACGAACCTCCGAGATCGTGATTGGCCTCCGGAATTTCAGCCGCCTAGATGAGCGAAGTATGAAGAAGGCATCCATCAACAGTTGCCTCGATAGCACGTTGATCCTGCTCAATAGTATCACGAAAACTAAGATTGAGATGGTGCGTGACTTTGCCGTTTTGCCGGATATCGACTGTCAACCCGGTAAAATCAACCAGGTTTTCATGAACATCCTGACCAACGCCATCCAGGCCACCGAACTAGGCACCAATGGTCAGCCCCCCAAGATCATAATCCAAACCCAAGATCTGGATCATGAAGTCATGATCCAGATGACGGACAACGGACCTGGCATGAAGGATGAAGTCAAACAACACATCTTTGAGCCCTTTTTCTCTACCAAGGAGGTTGGTAAAGGGACTGGACTAGGCCTCTCTATTGTCCATGGTATTGTAAAGGCACACAATGGCCGTATTGAGGTTGACTCTGTTGTAGGATCGGGCTCAAGTTTTAGGATTTTTCTACCTAAAGAGCAGCTTTAGGTCGAAGGAAAAGTGTCAAATTGAGGCATTCGTTTATGATTTGACTACATTGGTCGACATTATCCCACAGAATTGACCATTTTTGGGCTGATTATTACGATTCAGAAGCTAAACCTGCGACTACCAACGCAAATTGCCAATCATGAAACCCAAGATAATCTATGTCGATGACGAGTGGCCCAACCTTAATGCGTTTAAGGCGATGTTCAGGCATGACTATGACGTTATTTTGGCCGACTCGGCTGAGCTTGCTCTGAGTCTGGTGCAACAGCATAAACCTTCGGTTCTGCTCGCTGACCAACGCCTACCCAACATGACAGGGGTTGAGCTCCTAGAGCTAGTACAAGCAACGCACCCCAATACCGTCCGGATTTTGGTCACAGGCTATGACGAAAACCGCCCCTTGATTGATGCCATTAACAAAGGCAGTATTTTCTACTACCTACAGAAGCCCTGGAATAACCACCAGTTATCTGCCCTTTTGCTCAGAGCAAGCCAACATAGCTACAACCAAAATTTAATCCAGAACCAAAATACCGAGCTACTTAAACTCGTCGATGAGCTCGAGCGATTTGTTTACAGCATCTCACATGACATTAGGGCCCCACTGATGTCCGTTTTGGGCCTTATCCAGATCACTAGGTTAGAGCCGGAGGCTGCGCCACGGTACCTTGACTATATGGAGCAAAGTGTCCATAAGCTGGATACCTTCATCCGAAGTGTAATCGACCACTACAAAAACCTTAGGACTGAGAATACCGTGCGGCTGATTGACCTTAAGGCATTGTTTGCCTTGGTAATCGAGACCCAAATCCCGCAAACGATGCGGCCAGAGGTCAATATCACTCTAGATATCGACCCTACGCTTAACCTATATTCGGACGAATTTAGACTTAACCTTGTGCTTGGCAACTTGGTCAATAATGCGGCTAAGTACTATGCCACCAATCAGCCAAACAAACAACTGGACATTAAAGTCACATCCGATGGCAACCTCGTGACCTTCGTTATTGAGGACAATGGGCGAGGCATCGCAGACAAACATTTAGGGTCCATCTTCAATATTTTCTACCGCATTGCAGCCGATAATGCAGGGTCAGGTCTTGGTCTTTACCTTGTCAAAGAAACCCTCAACAAAATGGACGGCACCATAAACGTGGCCTCCGTGCTAGGCCAATACACACGTTTCACTATCACTATACCCAATGGACACGAAAGCCAAGTTAGAGGCTGATTGCCTCGTTTTGTTAGATGACGTGCCTCTTCATAATCTGATTGCGGACAAGATGCTGGGATACAATAACTTGTTGATGCCTCGGCAGATATTTTCTGAGGCCCAAGATCTGTTAGACTTTTTGCACAAACCAGCCGATGAGCTACCAAAGCGTATCTTGATGTTGGTGGACCTGATGATGCCCGAAATGTCCGGTCTTGACATTGCAGAGCACGTGCTAGAGTTACCACAAGAGGTCCAGAGTCGGTGCCGTATGTTTATCGTAAGTTCCACGATTGACGATCGGGACATTGAGGCCATCGAGCAACACCCAGCTGTAGAATGTTTCCTGAACAAACCACTCGATGCTTCCCGTGTTTCTGATATTTTACAACAGCCTGTGCCTAATGGTAAATGGGGTACGGCTGCCTAAGGTGTGGCCCACCACCCGTAGATTCGTTTAGCGTTATTGCTAATCAGCTGTTAAACCCCATTGGCACACACTTTGCTTTGGGCCATAGCGTTGTATATTGACGCCTGGAATATCAGTTGTAGGCAGGCAAATCCATAGCGCCTAACGCCAATTTTGTGACCTCGGGTATCTTTTGCCCTTTACTACTATCATAAAGTCCGGGCCAAATATCATCGGTTTTCTTCATCTACTTTCCTGACCTTCTGAATGGTGATGCACCTCAAGAAACCTAAGCTTTTTGTCCTTATCCTGACCGCTTTATTCCTTGTCGGCTACGTCGGGAAGGCTACGCAGATTCTGCTCCCGATGGATCAGGAGCAAAAAAACCATCTCAAGGCATACGGCCTGGCTTATTGGGCCCTCACCAAAAGTGTCGAGGTAGAGTGGTTGCTAAACTACCGTGGAGGGTGTTTTATGATGGCCCAAAACATCGCTATAGAAAACGAGTGCGTTATCCGAGGAGTCAGTTACACTGTGTTGTCCGAAGCGCAAGCGCAGTCCATCCGTAACGAAATGGCAGGCCCAGAGGTCAATCAGGATGTGATGAAGCTCGAGAAACCACCCAAAATTGCGGTCTATAGTCCTAAAGAAAAGCGGCCATGGGATGATGCAGTTACTTTGGTAATGACTTATGCCGAGATTCCGTATGACGTGGTCTTTGACGAAGAGCTGCTATCAGACAAGCTACCAAAGTACGATTGGCTCCACCTTCATCATGAAGATTTTACAGGCCAGTATGGCAAGTTCTATGCGGCCTATCACAACTTCCCTTGGTATCAGCAGCAGGTACGTACCTATGAAGCTGTAGCCCAGAAGTTCGGTTTCCAGAAGGTGAGCCAAATGAAACTAGCTGTTGTCAAGAAGATCAGGGAGTTTGTTTCAGGAGGTGGTTTTCTGTTTGCCATGTGCTCGGCGACTGACACCTATGACATCGCCCTTGCTGCTGACGGTCTTGACATTTGTGCCAGCATTTATGACGGAGATGGTGCTGACCCAAGGGCATCATCAAAACTCAACTTCAACAACACCTTTGCCTTCCGGAACTTCAGGCTGGTCGATGACCCTATGCAGTACGAATATAGCGACATTGATAACCAAGTTTATGAGCGCCCCGGTATGCGCGAGGCCACTGACTATTTCCAGCTGTTCCAATTCTCAGCCAAATGGGATCCCATCCCCACTATGTTGACCCAGAACCACGAGACCTCGATTAAGGCTTTTATGGGGCAGACCACTGCTTTTAAGTCCAAGATGATCAAGTCTGATGTTGTGGTGATGGGCGAAAACAAGGCCATCAACGAGTCCAAGTACATACACGGTAATTTTGGCAAAGGCACCTGGACGTTTTATGGTGGTCATGACCCAGAAGATTATGAACACCGTGTCGGCGAGGAACCTACTGACTTAAATTTGCACCCCAATTCGCCCGGTTATCGGCTCATCCTCAATAATATCTTGTTCCCCGCGGCCAAGAAGAAGAAGCAGAAAACCTAAGCCATACCCAACTTGCAACCAAAGTGTTTTGGGGCCCCAACCTAACATCCTGACCGAAAGTCTGGTTTTAATGGTGTCAGGACATAAAGTAACAAATAGCCACTCTTCGAATACCCATGGCCACCCGCAAAGCCAATAGCAGATTTAACGTTCAGCCACAGTTTGACCCACTTGGCAGGGCCGCCAAACAACAAGCACAGCGAGGGAGTACCAATCCAATTATTCCACAATGGCTTTGGTTGGGTACTTTGCTGATCTTGCTAGTCTGGATGTCGATCAAATGGGTTATCCCGTCGACAGCGAATAGTGATCTCGAGGCAAAACAAAAACAAGAACAACAGGACAAAAAACGCCAACGTGCTGCTGACCGGAAGGCCAAAGCTGATGCCGAAGCTATGGCCAAAAAACAAGCTGAATCAGACGCAGTAGACGCTAAGGAGCAATCATTTGGTGCAACGCTCAAGGCTAAGGCAAAAGCAATGTTGGGTGACGGCGCCACCAAGACCAAGCAAGAGGACCCAAAAGACAAAACTGAGTTTGACTTCACCAAGGCGCCAGGTTTTGCCTATCCAGCAGCCATCCCCGGTCAACAGATCGTGCGGCACAGGACCTACACGCTGAGCTATAGTGATGCGGCCGAGCAACCTAGTTGGGTTGCTTATATCCTGACCCCAGCTGATATTGAGGGCAATGCTAGCCGCAAGGATGATCAGTTTAAAGAAGATGGAGCTGTCAAATCAGGGTCGGCCACCCTTAAGGACTACCGCGGCTCTGGCTTTGATCGTGGACATCTGATTCCGGCCGCAGATCGTAAAGCGAATGAAGCGGACCTAGCTGAAACCTTCCTCCTGAGCAACGTAAGCCCACAAAACCACAGCATGAACGCTGGCATCTGGGAACATGCCGAACGACAAGTACGGACTTGGGCCAAACACTACGGCAAAGTTTATGTCACAACTGGCCCCTGCCTCAAACCAATGCCGACGCAGAAGATTGGTGTCTCGGGTGTAGCTGTGCCAGAGTATTTTTATAAAGTGGTGCTGGTCGCAGATGGCAAACGGTCACGAGCGATCGGTTTTTTTATCCCCAATGCCTCTAGCAAGATGCCACTGTCTGCCTTTGTGATGTCAGTTAACGAAGTCGAGCGGCGTACAGGGATAGACTTTTATCCCCTTCTGCCAGATGACCTTGAGGATGATGTCGAGTCTCAAGCGGATATCACCATTTGGCCTTAGGAGGCAATGTTTGGGTGGCGGCCATAATTACCATTAGTCATAGGTGACCATTGTACCAAATTTCGGGTCTTGGCGACTTCGGACCCCTTGGCCCTGCCGATTTTGTACTACCTTGCAGCTCAGTCATGGACAAGTTTGTTGTATCGGCGCGTAAATACCGCCCTCTCACATTTGACTCTGTTGTTGGGCAATCCCACATCAGTACCACGCTCAAGAACGCCATAGCCAACGATCATTTGGCGCACGCTTTCTTGTTCTGCGGCCCTAGAGGTGTCGGCAAGACAACCTGCGCCCGCATATTGGCAAAGATTATCAACTGTCAGAACCTGACCCCAGAGATCGAGCCTTGCGGTACTTGCGATAACTGTGTTTCGTTCGCGAACAATAGTGCCTTTAATATCCAAGAGCTTGATGCCGCAAGCAACAACTCTGTTGAAGACATCAGGTCGTTAGTGGATCAGGTGCGCTACCCACCACAGTACGGCAAGTACAAGATCTACATCATCGATGAGGTGCACATGCTAAGCAACTCCGCCTTCAACGCCTTTCTCAAGACGTTGGAAGAGCCGCCTAGCTATGCCAAGTTTATCCTTGCTACTACCGAAAAACACAAGATCCTACCCACGATTCTGTCACGCTGCCAGATATTCGATTTCAATCGGATCCAGTTGCAAGACATCGTCGATCACCTAGCGGGTGTGGCAGCCAAAGAAGGTATTGACGCCGAGCCGGAGGCCCTTGCAATGATAGCCCAGAAGGCAGACGGCGGAATGCGTGATGCATTGAGCATATTTGACTTGCTAGCCACCTTTGGTGGGGGCAAAAACATCACTTATGAGAATGCTGTAGCCAACCTCCATATTCTGGACTATGACTACTACTTCAAGATAACCGATAGTCTCCTAGCGCAGCAAAGCGGCGCCGTACTGCTGCTTTATGATGAGATCTTGCGCAAAGGATTTGATAGCCACAACTTCCTTACAGGTCTTGCAGGGCACTTTCGTAACTTGTTAGTCTGCAAGGATGCCAACACCGTGCGCCTGCTTGAGGTTTCTGCTGCAGTCCAGCAAAAGTACCTAGAGCAAGCTCGCATCCTTGACACTGGATACATCCTATCTGGCCTCAACATTCTTTCTGGGGCAGATGTCCAGTATAAAACCAGCAAAAATCAACGACTTTTGGTCGAGCTGGCCCTCATCAAGCTGGCCCATTTGCCTTCAGCGTTTCGCCTAGCTTCTATACCTTTAGAGGCTGGTCAAAAAAAAAATAACGCCGCCTAAGGATAGTTCACCGATTCCTGAAAGCCGTTCTGAAACCTCAGTTACAGAGTCGCATTCAACAATTCCTTTTGCTCAAACGTTTGGTGAGGCTACATCCGAGAACATCGCAGCCAAGAGTGCTGCAAATGATGGTGACTCCCAGTTTGGGCGTGCACCTATAGATGTTGCTGACGGCTCTAATCCAGAAGCTTCTCTAATCGAGGTCATACTTCAGACCCAGCCTGTCCCAACTACGCTTCCATCTGTAGGATTGCCACAAGCCATTACCCAGCAGGAATCGCAAGGGCCACAGCTAAGTCAAGCTGCGACCCAACTTTCAGGTCTGTCAGCCGGCCCACCACCAGGTTTGATGGATGCTCCAAATACCAACGGGGCATATCAGCAGCAAAGTAGCTACCAGCAAACTGGATATGGTGCTACCTCTGGCCAGCCTCCGCTTACGGTGCCGCCAGTTGTCGGCCCTCCTTCTGGGTTCCGATCAACAAGATCCGTTACCCAGCAGACTGCAAACCAGCGCGGAAATGCTAGTGCCTCGACCAAGGTGTCTGATCAAACCCCGATAACCCATGACTTGCCGCTGCTCAGTAGTTTGTCAGACACAGACCAAGTTGCCCCATACTGGCAGCTTTACCTTGACCACATCCGTGAACGAGGCGAGATGTCTCTTATTGGACTCTTGACCTCTAGGTCCATTTCTGTTGAGCCACCAAACACCATTATTGTCCCTATCACTGGTACCATTGAGGAAAGTATCTTACTCAAAGGCAAGGAGGATATGACCCATATCATGCGTCGCTTAACGAGCATCTCTAACCTCATGATCCGGTCTGAGTTAGTCGAGGAAACAACGGATTCCAGAAGGCCTTACACCCAAAACGACAAGTATCAGCTTCTTGCCCAGAAGCACCCAATACTGGAAACCTTGCGTCAAAAGTTCGGAATGGACTTCGACTATTAATTTTTTGTGGCAATTTCGCATTCCACTTGCTTTTGGGGTGTTGTTGGTGCCATATTGTCAAAAATCCCCAATCTGACCCGCCTTAGGTCTATCCAAATGGCAGATCCGAATCCACTCATATAACCAACCCTTGCTGTGTCCTCATCCTCAGCCACGATCAATATTAGTTCTAGCAATGCTGCTATCACGTTCCGGACCGCCAAAAAACTTGGTTTGTTAGAAGAAGAGTTCGAGCGCATAAAAGACATCTTGGGTCGTGTGCCCAACTTTACGGAGCTCAGCATTTTTTCGGTGATGTGGTCGGAGCACTGCTCTTACAAAAACAGTATTGTTTGGCTCAAGACTTTACCTAAGGATAGCCCTCGGATGTTGGCAAAAGCTGGCGAGGAGAATGCAGGGCTTGTTGATATTGGTGGAGGCTTGGCTTGTAGTTTCAAGATCGAGAGCCACAACCATCCTAGCGCGCTTGAGCCTTATCAAGGTGCTGCCACAGGGGTCGGGGGTATCAACCGCGACATTTTTACCATGGGTGCCCGCCCCATTGCCCAGCTTAACAGTTTGCGGTTTGGCAACCCTGACCTCGAACGGACCAAGTGGTTGGTACGGGGTGTCGTTAAAGGGATTGGTGATTATGGCAATGCCTTTGGTGTTCCTACCGTCGGTGGTGAGCTCTTCTTTGACGATTGTTATCAAGTCAACCCGCTGGTTAATGCCTTTAGTGCAGGCATTGTCGAAGTGGACAAAGTCGCTCGTGCTACTAGTTATGGTGTAGGCAATCCGGTATATATTGTTGGCTCTGCCACTGGCAAGGATGGCATTCATGGGGCCACTTTCGCGTCTGAGGATATCGGCGCCCACAGTGCCGCCAAATTGCCAGCAGTGCAGGTTGGAGACCCTTTCCAAGAGAAACTACTGCTTGAAGCAACCCTTGAGGCGATTGCCACAGGCTATGTAATAGGGATTCAGGATATGGGTGCCGCAGGTATCATCTGTAGCACAAGCGAAATGAGTGCTAAGGGCGAACACGGCATGACAATCTGGCTTGACAAGGTTCCGACCCGTCAGGCTGATATGTTGCCATGGGAAATTTTGCTAAGCGAAAGCCAAGAGCGGATGTTGGTCGTGATCGACAAGGGCCACGAGCAAGAAATCAAAGCAATTTTCGACAAGTGGGATCTAAACTGTGCACTCATTGGCGAGGTTACCAACACCGATCGCTTGCATTTCTATATGCACGGCGAACTTGTTGCCGATGTCCCAGCAGATGATTTGGTCCTTGGTGGCGGCGCACCTGTCTATCACCGCGAATACAAAGAGCCAGCCTACACTGCTGAGGTGGCTGCCTTTGATGCATCCAAGGTTCCCCAGCCAGACTATGCCGCTGTTGCAAATCATCTGCTGACCCATCCTAATATTGCCTCGCGCCGTTGGGTAGCTCGTCAGTATGATAGCATGGTTGGCACTGGTACCCTGACCACTAACAAACCTTCGGACGCAGGAGTTGTAATGGTCAAAGGGACCAATAAAGCAATTGCCATTTGTGTGGACTGTAATGGTCGGTATGTACATGCCAACCCAGAAAAGGGCACCGCTATTGCTGTCGCCGAGGCTGCTCGCAACGTCGTTTGTAGTGGTGGCACCCCCATCGCCATCACCAATAACCTCAACTTTGGCAACCCCTACAACCCAGAGGTTTATTGGCAATTTGTATCGGCCATTAAAGGGATGACAACTGCCTGCCTCAAGTTCGGCACTCCTGTTACTGGGGGCAACGTTAGTTTCTACAACCAAAGCAATGATGGTGGGGCAGTTTTCCCGACGCCTACAATTGGCATGTTAGGCCTGTTAGATGATGTTGCAACCCATACCGGGCTTGCCTTCGCCCAGCAAGACGATCTGATTTACCTCTTAGGGCCCAGCACAGATGATATTGGGTCTTCACAGTATGTGTATAGCTACCTTGGCATCAAGCTAAGCACAGCTCCATACCTTGATCTCGACATTGAGTGGAATGTGCAGCAAGCCGTCAGCAATAGCATTAAGGCTGGGTACATCCAGAGTGCCCATGATGTTTCCGATGGAGGGCTCTTGGTTACACTAGCGGAGTCAGCTATGCCGAAGGATTTAGGTTTTAGTATCCAGACCAACCCAGATGTTCGGAAGGATGCCTTTCTGTTTGGCGAAGGCCAAAGTAGGGTAGTGGTTTCCGTTAGCCCAGGCCAAAAAGCTGAGTTTGAGCGCTATTTAGTCCAAGAGGCTAATATTCCTTGGGCAAAACTAGGTGTCGTTACTGCTGGCCCAGCCTATGTTGTTGACGGCCAAGAACTGGTTAACAACTCCATTAAGGATGCGTATGATACCGTCCTGGAGAAGTTGTTTGGGTAAAAGTAGGCAGGTAACTAAATCTACCTTGCCTCCACCATTACCATCTCAGCCTTTTTAAGGACCTCTTCTCGAGTAGTACCCACGACCGTGACATGGCCCATTTTGCGGAATGGTCTTGTCAGTGATTTGCCATACAAAAAGGGATAGACCCCCGGTAATGATAAGGCATCAGTTAGACCTGTGTATTGCGCTTTACCTTCTGAACCTTCAGCTCCAAGGATGTTGAGCATGGCTGCATGGCTATGGGTGGATGTGTCAGCACTTGGTAAGCCAAGCACTGCTCGTAGGTGTTGTTCGAATTGGCTACTTCTGCAGGCCCTGATTGTATGATGTCCGCTATTGTGCGGCCTAGGTGCTATCTCGTTTACCAAGACTTCACCAGCTTTGGTCAAGAAAAATTCAACAGCTAACAAACCAACATAGTCGAGCTCATCGACAATTTGGTGTGCAATCTTGATGGCTTCGTCACTAACTCCTGGCGGTAAGGATGCAGGGGCAACCAAGTATTGCAGGATGTGTTTTGTTGGGTGGAAAACCTGTTCAACTGCCTCAAAATGAGCGATTTGTCCATATTCGTTGCGACTTATAATGATGCTGAATTCGGTCTGGATATCAACCTTTTTTTCTAGAACGGCAGGGCAGTCAAATGCCTGATTTACCTTTGATGGATCCGCAAGTAACACCACTCCACGGCCGTCATACCCATCAGTGGCGGACTTATGCACTGCAGGGAAAAAGTCGGGATAGGCCAGCACCTCAGCGCCAGTTTGCGTCAGGACAAAATCAGAGGTAGGGATACCAGCCTGTTTGTAAAACTGCTTTTGTTGGCTTTTGTCCTTTATAAGGTCTAGGTGATCTGGTTTAGGATAGACCTGTACCCCCTCTGAAACTAATTGTTTGAGCGCATCGGTGTTAACTGCCTCGATCTCAACCGTGATGTGGCTGAAGCGGCGCCCAAAATTGAGCACCGTCTGATAGTCCTTAAATGAACCAATAGTGTGGCCATGTGCCAAATGATGACAGCTGCAATCCTGATCAGGGTCCAGGACGTGCAACGCAATACCAAGATCAATAGCAGCCTGGCACAACATCATTCCCAGCTGACCACCTCCCAGAAGCCCGATACTGATGCCAGGTTTATAGGCATTGCTTAGGTTTCCTACAAAAGTGGCTTGGGCCTTGCTAGGATTTAAGTTTAGTTTTTTCTCGCTTTCTGAAAGACCTGGATGGGTACTATTGAGCTTGCCCATAAGGGTAATACATGGGGTGTTAGTTGTGGCGACTAATCAGCCTCAAAGAACGCTAAAGAACCACCAACCCAAGTAAAGTTCTTGTTGAATTTTACACCCATCATCAATCCTTTGCTCATCCGGACTAGGCTGGTGGCGAGGGTAGGTCTAGCATCACCATCTGGCCAAAGATACAACATCCTTAGCTCGACCTTTACAGGTATATCGAGAGACTCAACGGCAGGAGCATAGTTTACTTTCTTCATCAAGATCCAGTTTTCGGGATCTGGGATGGCCTCGATGTCAGCTTTGGTGACATTGACCAAAACACCACTACCCGCAAAGCTGAACAATGGTTTCAGGACGTAGTTTTCTAGGTCGGTTGGAATCGTGGTTAACTCATTCAGGAACCATGTTTTAGGCACGAATTCGCTATCCAGCATCGTAAGGATATACTTGCTGATCCTGAAGAACCAAGCAGGGTGTCCCGCCCATTCGACGTCCACATCTTGCCGCATATCAAAGGCCAGTTTCAGATCTGTCCGTTGTTGCAACTCGTCAAAAATGACACGGTTGTAAATCCTGTTTATGCGGGTTCTGACCCCATCACGCATATAGTACAGCTTTCGATCTTCCAGCATCACATCCGTCAAGCAGACCGAACGGAGTCCGATTAGTTGCTCCATAGCGTAGAAATCGACCTTCGTTTTTTGTTTTTCAGGTTCGATCTCGAGTAGGATTACATTTTCGATGGCGTATTCTCCCTGGATCACTTTGGCTAACAATGCCAAATAGGAACTGGTATCGAGCCCATTAAACAAGTATTCGAAATTGTCTGGGATGGGCCAGAATTTCAGTGCAGCTTGGCTGATAACTTCCTGAAAACCATAGAGGGATGGGAAACCTTGGAGCTCGATAAGCCTTGGTGCAAAGTTGCCTTCCTCATCGGTACTGATGGCCCAGTCGATGGCCAAAAAGTGGGTATGAGGTGTTTCGTTCGGCACCTCAAGCCCAGGCGGCACCGCCCGGTCTGTCTTTGCCTTGAAGTCAGGGCTAGTGATCAAGTCAATGATATGCTCGCCAGCCTTGACCACCTTATGCTTAAGATCGCGCGGAATAAAAATAGGCGTTTCGGCAATCCTGAACTCTATTTCATAGTTATAGAGATCATTCAGATACTTAACGTATGCCTCGTATTGCGCTTCAGTAAATTGGGCATTAAATGCCTGTCGAGCTGCTGGGACCATGCCTAGGCTTGATTTTTTGGTAGGAATAATTTAACAGAGGTAGCTACAAGGAAACTTAAAGGTTCCAAGTCAACCAATATTCACTTGCGAGGTATGGTAGGATAAACAAAAAAGTCTGGCCCCTACCGATTTTGGTATCTAAGGTTTGAAGGAACCAAGGGATCAAAATCGGTAAGGCAGCAATTTACCCCATACTAATGGACTCCGTAGGCCGTTTCGCTAATGATATAATCTACAACAGCTTTAAGGTCGCCGCCCGACTCTTCGTAAACCTTGAGCTGACGATCAGCACCTGAGCCATTTGCGATCATGGTATGGATGTAGTTGATGGCATCCCTGCTTCCGAGATCATCGACTACGTCGTCCACAAACTCCATCAACTCATAAACAAGTTCAATGGCTGACACCTCCTCCTGTTTGCCAAAATCAATGAGTTTGCCCTGCATGCCATAGCGGCAAGCACGCCATTTGTTCTCGTTGATCAAGGCCCGGCGATAAAGCCTGAAGTTCAGGTTCTTTTGCATCAGGCGGTGGATCTTGACCACGATAGCCTGCATCAATGCTGCCAAAGCAATAGTTTCCTCGACACGCATCTGAACGTCACAAACACGAAACTCAAGTGTGTCAAAGAAAGGGTGTAGGCGGATATCCCACCAGATCTTTTTGCCATTGTCAATACAGCCTGTCTTGACCAGCAGATTGATGTAACTATCATACTCGGCCGCTGATGCAAAATAGTCTGGGATACCAGTCCTAGGAAATTTGTCAAATACCTTACTCCTGAACGACTTAAAGCCAGTATTACGACCCTCCCAGAATGGCGAGTTGGTGCTCAGCGCAAAAATATGTGGCAAGAAATACCGGGCCGCATTCATGATCTGGACGCCAAGCTCACGCTCCTCAATCCCGACATGGACATGGAGCCCGAAGATGAGATTGGCACGTGCTGCATCCTGCAATTCGTTCACGATCTCTTCGTACCGAGGATGATCTGTGATCTGCTGCTCTGACCATAATGAAAAGGGGTGGGTACCTGCTGAGGCTACCCGGAGGCCAGACTGATTTGCAAGGTCTAGTATCGTTTTTCGCAGGTAGGTAACTTCCTTGCGAGCTTCCTCTATATTTTGGCAAATGTTGGTCCCGACCTCGACAACGCTTTGGTGCATCTCGGCTTTCACCTGCTCCTTGAGCAGGACTTTGCCTCCTTCCACGATTTGCTCCATGTGTGACCGGAGCTCGCGTGTCACAGGGTCAATAATCTGGAACTCTTCTTCGATACCTAATGTGTAAACTGTCTGGGCCATAAGTCAGGTTTTAAGGAGGGGCTTACCTCTGACGAACAATGTGGTTGGTTCGCCAATTTTGTTGAGAATGATGATCAGAGTCTTGAAGCAGTGATAATTGACTAGACTCTGGTCTTAGGTTTTTATGGTGATACTTACCTTAGGGCCTAAACTAGTTGTTATCAGCTAGACTAACAATCAAAATGCGCGATGCACTCTAAAATAACATGTATTTTGTTTGGCAACAGGCTATAAATGCCAAAGACACCTCGTTTCGGAAGTGTCTTTGGTCAGTTGTAATTTTCAGGGTATCCTGGAAGATCTACTTTTTGCTAGCTGCTTTTTTTGTTTTGGCTTCTGCAGCCGGCACAACCACTACCTGCTGAACCTCCTTTTTAGGGGCGGCCTTTTTGGCGGTAGCTGGTTTTGTTTCAGCTTCTTTTGTGGCTTTGGTAGCGGCCTTAGGTTTTGGTAACGGGCCACCTTGATTCACAGATGCCTCTGTCAGTCCATTACCTAGTACGGCTTCCTTAACAAATGTACCCCAAGTGAGGTTCATCTTGCCTGGTTCGGCTGCTTGTGCACGCTCGATGGCCATGTTTGCTGCTGCCTCGACAACCCAGTCAAAGTTGGCTTGCCCAACAGAGTTGACATCAGCATCAGGCGCAGGGTTGCAGAAATCAATCGCAATAGGCACTCCATCACGCACTGCAAACTCAACTGTGTTGAAGTCGTAGCCTAGGCCTTCGTTCAGACGCAAGACATAGTCCTTGATGGTGGCCAAAAGGGTAGGATCTGCCTCATAACCTTCGACGACGTACCGGAGGTGGTGCGGATTGCGGGGTTCGTATGGCATGATCAAGATGTCTTTACCACCGATGCAATAACAGCGGAAGTAAAGATCGAATTTGATCTCTTCCTGCAGCATCATGACCAACTTGCCGGTTTCTTCGTAGGCACCCCAGAACTGGTCAGGATTTTCGATCTTGTACACGTTCTTCCATCCACCACCAGCAAAGGGCTTGAAGTAGGCAGGGAAGCCAACATAGTTGAAGATCGCAGGCCAGTCCAGCGGATAAGCTAGGTTCCGGAAACTTTCGGAGCTGGTATCATCTGGATGCTCATGACTCGGGAGCAACACCGTTTTGGGAACTGGTACCCCTACTTTGGTGGCCAAGGCATTATTGAAAAACTTTTCGTCGGCAGACCACCAGAACGGGTTGTTGATCACGGCTGTTCCGCTGATGGCAGCATTCTTGAGGAACCCGCGATAGAATGGAACATCTTGCGAAATGCGGTCGATGATGACGGCATATTCACTCAGTTCGCCCTGTACCACTTTGTCAATATGGACAAACTCTGCAACGATGCCAGGGATATTTTTGCTATTGACTCGGTCAACAAAAGCCTGCGGAAATGTACTTTCCTTGCCAAATAGAATACCTATTTTTTTCATGGTTGGGTAATGGAAATCAGTATCATAACAGCAAGATACTGGGTCAAAACTAATACAAGTTGCACTAAAGATTTACATTTGGGCCAAATAGTCCGGAAACATTTCGCGCCAAGCAGGCCAGTCATGCACCTGCCCTGGCCTGATATCAAGCCAATGTGGTATCCCCTTGGCACCAAGGATGGCGGACATTCTTTTATTCTGTTCCAGACAGAAATCATGCTCGCCAACACCAAGTACGATCTTCATATTAAAAAGTGCGGGGTGGTACATACCGGGCAAAAAGTCTGGCGGATTATTATAAAAACAATTGTCGTCATAATAGCCATCCAGCTGCATTTTGATGTCAAATCCACCACCCATGTTGAACAAATAGCCCACATGTTCTGGATGTCGGAATGCAAAGTTAGTTGCATGATAGGCGCCAAAACTGCATCCTGCCATCGCTACCTGATGGCGGCCCGTTTCGTGACGCGCTCGTCCCACGACCTCGTCAAGGATCATCTTATCGTACCAGTTGTGGCGTAATGCACGCTCGGCTGGGTGGATGTTTTTGTTGTACCAGCTGTAGGTATCAATGCTGTCGGGGCAGTAGATCTTGACAAAGCCGTTCTCGATCCACCAGCGGACTGATTCTAGGAGTAAAAAGTCCTTATTCTGGTAGTATTTTCCCATACTTGTCGGGAACAGGACAATGGGATAGCCATTGTCGCCAAAGACCAGCATCTCGGTGTCCATACCAAGATTGTGAGAGTACCACTTGAAATATTGTTCTGTCATATTCAGATACTGAGGATGAAGTGTGTCTAATAATCAGGCTTTAGCCAATGATAATTTGGTCAAAAACCATTTAGGCAGGAATATAGGTAACATTACTGTGGTACCAACTTCCTTGATCAAAAAAAAGACTAGTCGCCACGAAAAATAACCAGAAAGGCTACTCTTACATCCCTGGGCAAGGCCCGTTTCGGTACTTAAGGTAACGCTTTAGGTTAAAGCCTATCTGTAAGGAAATCTCATGGGCACCCTGGAACTCGGACAGGTAGCTAGCCGAGTTATAGTCGTAGCTGTAGGCCAGCCGGATGTCGTTGGTCCTGACTCCGACCATGCCGATAATGGCATCTTGGGTAAAAACGCCACGAATGTTGTTCAGGAAAGGTAGCCCACGTGTATAAAGGCCAAATACAAAACTATTAAGCTCAGCGGTGACACCAAGATCGATTTGTGCAGCACTCCCTTGTGACCGATACATGATCGAAGGCATTATCGCATCACCTTGCTGGTGTGGCTTTAGGTACCGGTCATCCTGTAATGGGAATCTTAGTCCCCCGATGAGTGTAGTCCTAGGATAGAGAATTCCTGCTTTACCCCCAAGAGGGTCTAAGCTTGGCTGATTAAAATTATGAATACTAAGACCCGCCCACCAATCACGACCAAATACAAGGCCTCCGATGGAAGTGTTAACATAGCTAGTTGAGCCAGCACGTTTAGGTTCGGCGGTTGCCGCAATTAGGCCGTCCTTCGTGACCTGATCAGGAAAAATCAAACTTGCCGATCCAATGTCACGGGTATCATAGCTGACTTGTACACCAAAACTAGCAGTGATATCCTTGTTGAGCTTCACTTTCTGCCCGATTAACAGCCCAGCAGAAGTCATCCGGAATTTAGAAATTCCCGCAACATCTTGGGTTGCAATTAAACCAAATGAGGTGCCCGTCTTCTGGAAACAAAAGTCAAAGGCTGCAGAATAGTTAATGTAGGGAGCGGGCAACCCAGGCCATTGTGCCCTGTAGTTTACAGATAGCCGTTGTGGGGTAGATGTACCCGCAAAGGCAGGGTTGTGATAGACAGCAGCGTTGTAGTATTGCGAATACTGCGGATCCTGCCCGTATCCTTGGGTCAATCCCCAAAAAACCACCGTCATGACCATGACGAAGCGCCAAGCCGTTATGGTGCTTGTTGGTTGACCAAATGTTTTGGGCTTGTTAATCATGTGCTGGTACCATATCCAACATACCTGTTAGGATTGTTGGCTTGGCTGGGAGGGAGATGTAATGAGCAATGATAGATCTAGCTAACGGAAAAACGAAATTTAGGGCTTGAATATTGGTCAAGCGAGCCTGTCAGGTGGTCTATTTTTTACCTTTCCACCTCAGGGTACTTAGCAAGTGCTCCATATCTCGGGATATAAAGTCTATCACTGGCTGGAGGCTATCGTTCCTGTCTGCCATTTTGAAATACAGTGCACCACGTAGGAAGTGTTGCGCGCTATCAGTGGTGTAAAACTGAAACTGAGTTGGCACCTGCCCACCAAGCAAAAACACATAGGCCGAGTTACTGTCTGCAGTTTTGTAGAGATGTTCAGAAATCTGAATGGCCTTGATGTTGTGTTTATTGGTCAGGAGTCGCACGTCCTCAATGTACTCGTACAATAAGGTCATGTTCCGATTGAGGGACTTGTACGTGATCTGCACATCAGCATCAAAGGTAGGGTAGTGGATGTTAACCCAAAAAGGCTCAGCATTTTTGCTATGGTCTGGCAAGACAGTGGCTGCTGTGCTCCGGTCGAAGCTAAATGGATAGCCAGCACTGTCAAAACGGGTGTAGGTCTGATCAGGCAGGTCAATCTTGTTATACCCCACTTGTTTGGGTTGATAGATTTGCTCACATCCGAACCAGACAAAGGCGCAAACCATGACAAATAGCCAAATTGTTGGAGTCCGATGTTTAGTTTTGGCCCAATTGATACCGTAGAACGAGCTTGTTTTGACCATATTTGCGACTTAGCATGAGAAGCTTGGCTTCTTCGGGCTGCCAAGATATGGAACAAAGCACTGACAAAGGCAACCAAAACGATATTCCACGCAACAATCAGGGTGGGACAGATGGACCGAGAAACGAGAACAGGAATCGTAATCGGCGAGATCGAGATCGCCCACGGGGTCCTAGACCGTCAAATGGAATTGATGGTGTGGCTGGTACTGACAATAAAAACCAAGATAGGCCAAGGCCGAATCGCGAAAATATAGAGGGCAAAGTTGCAGCTACTGCCGAAGGAGGCACCTCGCCACAGGATAGTGACCCGAATGGCAACGCCAGACCCCATCATCCTGATAATATCAGGATGGATAGAGCTGGCCGTGACGGTGGCAGCAGAGGAGGACAGCCTAATAAAGATCGTGGTGGACGAGATGGTGGTCGTGATCGAAATCCGCAGCGGAACCAAGAACTCAAGGCAGAAGCAAAAGTTGATAGCAGTGCCGAGGCGCAATTAGAAGGTAGTGCTGATATCAGAGCAGAACGCGGTTCGAGCACAAGGCCAGAGCGTGGACAAGGTCGTAATAATGACCGCGGATCTGATCGTAAATCTGATCGGCCGGAACGTGTTGATCGGCCCGGACAGGCAGACCGCAAATCAGATCGTAGGTCAGATTCTAGGACTGATTCTCGCCCAGATCGCAATCAGGACCGAGCATCTAGCCGTCCCCAATCCCGCAACCAAGACCGCCAAGCAGGACGAAATGCAAGCCCTGCCTACAAAACTGCGCCTGAAGATGATAGCTACTTTGACTTCGACGACAAACCTAGTGCCAATAAGGCCACAATAAACACCCCGAACCAAATTAGCATCGATGCCCTTGGCAGGCGCCCACTTATGAATATCGGCATTTCCATTGGTGATTTTAACGGCATTGGCCCCGAAATCATCCTCCAGATTGCGGGTGACAAACGCATCACGGACCTTGTGCAGCTCGTGGTTTATGGCAATAAGCAATTGTTCGATCATTGGTCCAAAGTACTTGACTTGCCTACAGACCTACTTTGGGTCGTAGCCCCTGGTGAGCCCTTTAAATTTGGGAAGGTAAATCTGATTGAGGTCTGGACGGAGGATTATGAATTGTCTGTCGGCCAAGCCAAACCAGAGGCGGGTCTATGTGCCTTCAAAAGCATGCAGGCTACGGTCGAAGCTGCCAAGGCTGGCCTCATAGATGCCATCGTCACAGCCCCGATTAACAAGGCCAATATGCCGGCAGAGTTTACTTGGCCGGGCCATACCGAGTACTTTGCCCATGCTTTTGGCACAGACGAAGGCTTGATGCTGATGGTAGCCGAAGATGTCAGGATTGCACTTGCAACGGCACATGTACCACTGTCTGAGGTACCACGGATGCTAAGTACACCTCTCCTAGAGGACAAGATCAAAACATTGATCTCTACCCTCAAGAAAGATTTTGGCATCCTGAAACCTCGGGTGGCTATCCTAGGGCTCAATCCGCATGCAGGTGAAGCTGGAAAGCTAGGCCGCGAAGAGTTGGAGATCATGATCCCGCTCATCAATAAGCTGGCAAAGGCTGGCGATGTTGTGGTCGGTCCTTATCCGGCAGATGGATTCTTCGGAGCAGGTCAACAAAACCAGTTTGATGGTATTTTGGCTATGTATCATGACCAAGGCTTAGGTCCATTCAAGACCCTGGCCTTTGATGATGGTGTCAACTACACCGGTGGGTTATCTGTGGTGCGGACTAGTCCGGATCATGGTACCGCTTTCAACATAGCTGGCAAAGGCCAAGCCGATGGCAATAGTTTCCGCCAAGCTATCTACCTGGCTTCTGATATTGTTAGGCGCCGCAAAGAGCCTAAAAAGTTCAAAGCCTAGTAATCGCTACTATTTGCAAAAGGCCGGATAACTTGGATTACACCAAGCTATTCGGCCTTTTTTCTGCAACCTGGGCTACCTATTGTTCTGACAAGATGCGTAGAAAGGACTCTTCTTTTCGGTTGGGCAGAATGGTATTGCTCAACTCCCAGAACTTTTCGCCCTTGCTTATGGCTTGCCTATGTAATGGGCTGCCTGGTTTCCATCGGAAACTATAGGTGGTTGGTTCGGCCACTGTTTCCCCCGTTTTGGCCCACATCGACGTAAAGTTGTAGGTGTTGGCTTGTTTGAAAGAGGAATCATCAAACTTGAGGTACAAGCGCAGATTGCGCCAGAAAAACTCAGGTACCGAGTTGCTATACCTGATCGTTACGTCATCATTGAGCTCATTTAGTACAAACTTGATGCGCCCCTTATAGAACCGCAAGGGATTAAAATAGCTCCTAACTGAGTTGGTCACCTCGGGTCTCCTGTTTCCTTTGATGATAATCTGGACCACCTCGCCTGTTTGCGCTAGGCGGAGGACTGTATAATGACCTGCAAATGTCTCGTTGCGATAGGGGTGGATGGTCTCGACTGCTTTCTGGCCTTTGAAATCAACCATTTTGCTAGATAGCGGCGTTTTTCCTGAAAGTGAGTCGTAATAATACTTCAGTCGACTATTGGCCTGTAGCCAAACTGATGTAAGGCAGTAGGTGCTTGACAAGGTTACCTTATCAAAATTGGCCCTAGCCCGGCTATTGCTTATCAGGACCTTGTCTTTGATTTTGTTTGGGGCTAGGCGCTGCATCCAGTAGTCACACTCCAGCATTTCGACAGGGTTGCCATCTGGTTTGTCTGGTGCCTCGGTCGAGAAGTATTCTCTGTAAAAGGCTGATTGCCATTTGCCATCCTCTAGGGGTTTGAATCCCGTGTTGTTGGGCGTCACCACGATTTCCTGGGTTAGTAGGGTGGCCTCTTGTAACTTGATTTTACCTTCCTGCCGCTTTACCTCGTTGACACTTAGCCTATTGGTTTGGTAACCAACACTGCTAAACTGAACGAGGCTATCTTGATACTCGGGTTTGACTACCAATCGATACTCGCCTTCGGTATTGGTCACGACACCTGGGCCCTGTTTACCCACTCTGACCGTGACCCAAACCAAAGGTTCAGCAGTTGTAGCGGCTGTGACAGTACCTGATAGGATGACCATATTTTCGGTTTGGGCCATGCCAATCACGCTCCATAACAACATCAGGCCTACCATAAAATAGGTCAAAAGGAATCTGGGTTGGATCTTCATGTGACCAAGGTAAGTCATTTAGGGCCAATCTGCCACCCTAGGCCTTGTTCAATGGTTGTTTTACAGGACGATTGACCTTTTGCCTATCCGAAAGGCAGGAATAGGTAGCAAAACACTACTTGTTTAGGAAACCAAAAGGACGCACATCCCCATAAACCATCTAACTACTAATATTTCTCCCTATTCATAACGTCTGTTTTGAATCGTTCACCTTTGCCTGTTGAGCCCCCCAAGACGATGAATAGGCTATACCAATCAGGCTGGTGATTCTTATCAATATGGTTCCTAAAGGTGCACTTTTGACTAGAACGATAGCGTAAGTTTTCGCCAAAGACACCTTCGCAGCGTTTTCCCTTCATTTTAGCATACCAGTGTTTGCCGGACATTATGCGCAAGTAGTAGGTTCCGCCAGGTATCTCGGTCATCTCGAATTTTTTACCATGTATGATGTAGGCAAACCGTACTACCTCTTGTGTTCTGGTGTCGATCAATTTGACCGCCATATCATCTTCGCCCATAACTTTGGTCTCAAGGCTGTGCCAGCCTTCAGATGACTTAACAGGCTGTGCATAACAAGCAGGAAAATCACCTGTTTTTTGAGGTTGGTAGGTATATCCCTGATTGATCAGATTGAGTGAGTCTGGCCCACTGGCAGCAATGCTATCTGCGATCCGTTTGGCCTCACGGCGGGTTTTCTGTGGTTTGCGTTGTTCGCAGCTTGAAAGCAGATAAAGCCCTACCACACAGCAGATCAAGATCATCAGGGCTTGGCAGCGTATAAGCTGGGCTAGTTTGGACATCGGATAAGGATGGTATATGCTCGGCAAATATGATATAGATGGGCATAAATTATCCTTATGGCTGTAACAAAAAAATGGGAACCATCGCTGGTTCCCATTTGGTTGGTTTTCCCTCGTTGACCAGGGTTAAGGACTAGTCTTTACGAATTTTCTGGATGATATGTTGGTTGCCGTCCCATAGGTCGAATAGGTATAGACCTGCTGGCATGGACGTTAAATCGATCTTGTTGGGTGCCCCAACCTCTAGGATACCTTGCCAAACTACTTGGCCAGTTAGTGTCGTAAGCCGACCAGAAAGGTTGTTGGTGCCACCAAAGTCAGATAAGTCTATCTGGAGTTGCCCCGATGTAGGATTAGGGAAAATCCTGACGGATGGCTTGCCAATCGGACTCGCATTGATCTGAGTCAGGACAGATGATGTGTCGGTACAAAGGCCATTAATGGCCACTACCTGATACCTGCCGCTAGCTGTTGGTACTAAGAAGTTGGAAGCAAGCGGATTTATTCGGATTCCGTTCAACAACCAATGGTAAGATTGTCCACCCGAAGCGAACAAGGTGTCGTTCAGTTGGCTTAGGCTGGCTACGGGCTGATTATAGGTTACGATTGTAAACGTACCACTACTAGGCGATGGGCAACCAGATGTGCCGATATTAATGGCAGAGTACTGACCACCTACCCTTGCAATAAGTGGGTTTCCGATAAAACCGTTATTCCACCGCACGGTACCTGAAGCAACGTTGGCAATAAGAACTACACTATCCGAACCTGTGTTGCATAGGAATGCTTTGCCAAAAGTTCCGAGCGATGGAGCTGGTGGTGTTGCAAGTAGTCGCACCCGGAGTATTGCAGATAACGATGAGGTACAAGTTCCTGAAATGGCG